>JBEKLK010000052.1:0-13649 GCA_050010235.1 Rhizomicrobium sp. | reverse complement strand
AGCCGAATTCTTGAATTCGCTGTCGGCGTCTCTTCAATGCACGCTGACGGGCGTCAGCTCGTTCTGCACTGCCGCGCCATAAGCGGAGTCCCATGCATCGGTGAAGCCGAGCACGCGACCATCGACCGCATGCAGCACATAAAGCCTCGTCCCTTCGGGAAGTTTGATTCCTTCGGGGATGATGCCCTGCCTGCGGGCCTCTTCGAGACCTGTCGGCTTGATATAGGCAATGCGGCTGGAATCCGTGGGGCGGAAACCCGTTTCGTCCGTTTCGAAAATTTCGTTGTTGTTGCTCATGACTTTCTCCTTGCCGGTCGCGTCCCTCCTAGAGCCCGCTCCCGTTTGAGTTTGATTTGATATCGATGGTCCGCACGACCGCCTCGGCCTTCGGCCGGGCGAGGTCGATGGACAACAATCCGTTCTCCAGTTCCGCACCGGTCACATCGATTCCTTCCGCAAGAACAAATGCGCGCTGAAACTGGCGCGCGGCGATCCCACGATGAAGAAACGTTTTGTCGCCCGATTCGGTTTGCCGGCCGCGGATGACCAGTTGGTTTTCCTCGACCGTCACGCTCAGTTCGCTGCGATCGAAGCCGGCGACGGCCAGCGTGATCCGCAGCGCATCGGGGCCCGATTCCTCGATGTTGTAGGGCGGATAGGCATCGCCGGCGCTTTTCGCCGTGCGTTCCAGCAGCCGTTCCAGATGCTCGAAACCCAGGAGAAACGGGCTGTTGAAATAGGCAGTGCGAGTCATGCTCCAAAGCCCTCCTTGAGCGGCTTCAGCCGGCCGAGGCCGGTATTTCCCAAAATCTGCGGCCCAATCAGGCACCGCGTCTGGGGAGAATGTGGGGATTTGGCCGGTGGGATCAAGTGTCCCCGGTTTGTTCACGATTGCGTGCCGGCGGGCACAAACGCCCGACAGGCAGCCGGGAGTCCCGGCCAGGGAATCAGGTCGCGGTCGCCGCCAGTGCGTAGAGCGAGGCCAGGGTCTCGGGCAGAATCCAACCTCGGGCCTCAACCATCCGGTTCTGTACCAGATCGGCTGCGATTGCGTCGGTGAACGGCTTTTCTGCCAATCTTGCGCGCAGCAGATGCGCCGTCATGCGAGCGTCGAAACCCGGCGTCGCGGCTACCACAGCTGCGCCGACACGGCTGGCGCTGTCGCGGTCGGGCAGGTTGGCGAGAAGGTCGTCGAAAGGGCTCGGCTTGTAGCACCGCCGCAATAGCCTTGGCCCTTCATAGATACCGCCGCCCAAAACGATGATTCCCAGCACGCCCAGCATTCCGGCCAGAACCGGCCGCCGCGCGATTGCCGATTTCCAATTGCCTGTCATGTCCTGAACGCCGTCTTCAAATGATCCGCGAGCCGCAAGGTCAGCGCGATCAGGTTCAAGGTCGGGTTCGAAGCGCCGTAAGTCGGAAAGACCGAGCTTCCCGCGACATAGAGATTGGGAACGCCATAGACCTGCGAATTCGGATCGACCACGCCCTGGCGCGGATCGGAATGCATCCGCGTGGTGCCCATGTGATGGTTGCCCCAATCCATCACGCTGAGCCAGCTTTCGCGCGACTTGTGATTGATGCGGATCATACCGCTGCCGGCGACCATGAGCTGGCGCCCCAGTTCCTTCAGCGTGTCGCGATAGTGCGCAAAGTCGGAGTCCGAAATCCGCATGTCGAGCCGAAGCCGCGGCATACCGAGAGCATCGCGCTCATTTGTCAGCGTCAGGCGGCGGTCGGGATCCGGCACGAGTTCCATGCCGCATCCGACCGTGAAGGCGCGCATATTGGCGGCATCGATATTCATCGCCGCAGCCGTTGCGGCGACCGCGGCCTGGCCGAGGCCGTCCAGTTGAACCTCGCCTTCAATCGTCGCGAGCGAGCACAGCACCGCGTGCCGGTTCTTGAACGCGTCGCGAGGCGTGAGGGCAGCGCGGAATATCGTCCCGAAGGCCGGCTGCGGTTGTTGATAATAGGACGCGATCGCCCCGTTGAATAAGACAATCGTCGCAGTATCGCCGGGGATAGGATGGTCGGCGAAGAAGCGGCCAACAAGATCGTGGCCGTTGCCGATGCCGGACCGCATCACGTCATTCGAGGCCAGCAGCAGCCGCGCATTCTCGATTCCACCCACGGCAAGCACCGTGTATTTCGGCTTCACCTTGAATCGGTTGCCTTGCAGAGTCGCCACGTCGAGATGGTCGAGGCTTTGCGCATTCGACGCCAAACGCAATCCGGTCACGTTGGCGTGCAGCATCACATTCACGTTCGAAATATGTTTCAGATCGTCGGCATAGCGTTCGCCAAAATGCGTCGGCAGAAAGCTGTCGCGCGTTTTGCTGAACTGCATATAGGTCGTATAGACGCCGCCTTCGCCCAACGGAATCGACGCGCCGAACGATTGCGTCCATTTGGCCGGGTTGTCGTAGATGAAAGGGCCTGCCTCGCACATGGCTTGCGCGCGCGCGAAATAGGGCTCCAATTCGGCACGTCCGAATGGCCAGCCGGAATGGGGCAGCCAATCGCGTTTCTCGAAATCGATGGCATCAAGCGGCCGACACCAGCCCCCCCAGTGATTGCTGCTGCCGCCAAGATAGCGCAGCCGCGAATTTTCCAGCTTGAGGTACGGCACGCCGGTCTCGCGGCCGGCATAGAGCGCCTGCGTTTTATCGTCGAAATCCTGTCCGCCGCTTTCGAGCATCAGCACGCGGATCGGCGTGTGTGCGAGCGCGAGCGCAAGCGCAATCCCGGTAGGTCCCCCGCCGATGATCGCCAGATCGGTGTCGATGGTTGTGCCCGCGGGAATTGCGTGGGCGTCAAGGAACGCTTTCAAACCAGGCCTTTCGCGATGGCAGGCTCCATGACTAGAGACTTGCCCCATCGTTCGCAATGCCCGGGCGGCGGTGCGCGATGCGGTTTACGTCAAAGTGTCACTGGGTGGCGCGATGAAGACGGACCTGAATTTCTCGTCATGAACGATTCATTTCCGCAGTTGTCGCGGCGAAGGTGGCTTGCCGGGTGTAGCCCGCGTCAACCAGCCCGGGCGTCGCCCTTCGGGCTACGCCGGGCAGTCTTCGCTGCGCTTTGCGAGCGAAGGGTGGCTTGCCAGTCGTAGCTCGCTGCAACAAACCCGGGCTTCGCCCTTCGGGCTACGCCGGGCAGTCTTTGCTGCGCTTTGCGAGCGAAGACTGGTGGAGCCAAGCGGGATCGAACCGCTGACCTCTTGAATGCCATTCAAGCGCTCTCCCAACTGAGCTATGGCCCCATGTTCAAAAACAGAATCCGCAATTGGGAAACCGGACTCCATCAAAAATTCACTGCCGCATCGGCGCTCGGCTAGCGTTCGTCTTCCTTGATGTCGGCGTCGATGATGCCGGAGACATCCTCTTCGTCTTCTTCGACTTCCGCCAGCAGCGTATCGTCGGCCTCGTCCTCGTCGGCGTCGTCCGCGACGATGTCCTCGAGTTCGTTGCCTTCGGCATCGGCTTCGACGACCGACATTCCGGCCTCTTCCGGCGTCGGCTCCTCTGCTGCGGCTGCGGCCTCGTCGTCTTCGTCGTCGGCGACTACCAGGACGGGTTCTTCTTCGATCACTTCCTCGGCGACCTCGGCGTCGGCTTCCGCCTCCTCCGTCTCCTCCTCGGCGTCTTCATCCTCTTCTTCGCGCACGACCCGCACGGCTTCGGCCGGTTGTGGTTCCGGCTGGCGCGGACGGCGCTGCTTGTAGAGCGACTCCGGCTCGAAGCTGAATGCGCATTTCGGGCATTCGATCGGCCGCTTCTGAAGGTCGTAGAACCGCGCGCCGCAGCTGGGGCAAACGCGCTTGATTCCGAGATCCGCCTTGACCAATGTTGTGCTTCCCGCGTGAAGTCTGGTTTCGAAGGTCGGGTCGTTTGCCACGGTTGCTCCGGCCTGTCAAAGCTTCTTGAGGAACTTCATGCACGTCTCCGAAAGACCGCAACCGCTTGGCGCTCGGCGTTCCGGCCCGCTGGGCGGAACGGCTGCCGTTCCCGGGGACAAGTCCATTTCCCACCGGGCCCTGATCCTGGGGGCGCTGGCGGTCGGCGAAACACGCATTTCGGGGCTGCTCGAGGCAGACGATGTCGTCAACACCGCCGAGGCCTTGCGGTGCCTGGGCGCGCTGGTCATCCATGACGGTGACGGCGCCTGGCGCGTCCGCGGCGTGGGTGTCGGCGGTTTTGGGGAGCCGGACGACGTGCTCGATTTCGGGAACTCCGGCACCGGTTCGCGGCTGATGATGGGCGCGGTCGCCACGACCCCCATCAAAATCGTTTTTACCGGCGATGCATCACTGCGGCGGCGGCCGATGTTGCGCGTGCTCGATCCGCTCATGCTGTTCGGCGCGGAATATTCCGCCCGCCAGGGTGGTCTCATGCCGATCACGCTGACGGGGGCGGCCGAACCCATGCCGGTCGATTGCAACATCGCCGTGGCGTCGGCCCAGGTGAAATCCGCGATGTTGCTGGCCGCGCTCAATGCGCCGGGCCGCTCGCGGATTGTCCAGCGCGTACTCACACGCGATCATACGGAACGCATGCTCAAGGCGTTTGGCGCGGAGATCGACGTCGAAGCGCTGGCCGACGGCGGCGAAGAAATTCGCATCATGGGCGAAGCCGAGCTCAGGCCTGCCGCAATCGACGTGCCGCGCGATCCGTCGTCGGCCGCATTTCCGCTTGCCGCCGCACTGATCGTTCCGGGCTCGCACATTTCGATTCCCTCGGTGTTGCTCAATCCGCGCCGGACCGGATTGATCGAGACCCTGCTGGAAATGGGCGCCGACATCGCCATCGGGAATGAACGCGAAAGCGGAGGCGAGAAGATCGGCGATCTTGTCGTGCGCGCGTCCACGCTCAAAGGCATTCATGTGCCGGCCGTGCGCGCGCCTTCGATGATCGATGAATATCCGATCCTGGCAGTCCTTGCGGCCTTCGCCGAAGGGCGCACGGAGATGCGCGGACTCGAGGAACTGCGCGTCAAGGAAAGCGACCGGCTTTCCGCCATCTGTGCGGGTCTGAAAATGTGCGGCGTCCAGGTGCAGGAATTGGCGGACGGCCTTGTCGTCGAAGGTTGCGGCGCAGGCGGCGTGCCGGGCGGCGCGCGCATCGCGACGCAAATGGATCATCGGATCGCAATGTCGTTCCTGGTCGCGGGGCTGGCCTCGCGCGAGACGATCGTCGTCGACGACGTTTCGATGATCGCGACGAGCTTTCCGGAATTCGAAACACTGATGCGCGGTCTCGGCGCGGACTTCAAAGTACCCAACCAATGACGACATCGGTGGTCATCGCCGTGGACGGCACCGCGGCGTCGGGCAAAGGCACGCTCGCCAAAAGATTGGCGCGTCATTTCGGTTTCGCGCATCTCGATTCCGGTTCGCTGTATCGTCTGGTTGCTCTGGGCGTCATCCGCGCGTCGGGCGATCCGAAGAACGAGGCCGACGCGATTGCGGCCGCGAACCGAATCGATCCCGCTCAAAGCGACAGCCCCGATATCCGGCAGGCGCCGATCGCGGACGCAGCATCCATCGTCGCCGCATTTCCTGCGGTACGCACCCGCCTGCTCGCGTTCCAGCGCGGCTTTGCGGCAAATCCGCCGGGCGGCGCCAAAGGCGCCGTGATCGACGGTCGCGACATCGGCACGATCGTTTGCCCCGCAGCCACGGCCAAGCTGTATGTCGATGCCCGGCCCGAAGCCCGCGCGCACCGGCGTTGGCTGGAGCTTACGGCGCTGGGGCTGGCAGCGGACGAAGCCGCCGTGCTGGCCGATATCCGGGCCCGCGACTCCAGGGACAGCCAGCGCGCTGTTGCACCTCTCAGGGCCGCCGACGACGCGGCCTTGCTCGATACCACCAATTTGGATATAGACGCGGCGTTCGCGGCCGCCCTTGCCTTGGTCAAACCCAAGGTCGAGGAGGCGCTGAAAGCCCGCCCCAGGGGTTAAAGGAGACCCGGCGGAGCTTATTCGGCAAGCCGCGCATCCCGATACGCAACCAAACCGCTCGCGCGGAGGCCACGCCTTTGCGCGGGAAGACCGCCGGTTCTGCCGGCCGGCACAAACCCGTTTGAACAGGAGTTTTCATGGCACGAGCTGCCGTTGAGTCCATCTCTACCCCGAACCGCGACGATTTCGCGGCCATGCTGGAAGCAAGTTTTGAAATTCGCGCGCCTGCCGAAGGGTCCGTTGTGCGCGGCACGATCATCGCGATCGAAAACGATTACGCCGTCGTCGATGTCGGATTGAAGACCGAGGGCCGCGTGTCCCTCAAGGAATTTTCGATGCCGGGGCAGCCGCCCACGGTTGTCGTCGGCGACGAAGTCGAGGTTTATCTCGAGCGCGTCGAGAACGCGATGGGCGAAGCGGTTCTTTCGCGCGACAAGGCACGACGCGAGGAAAGCTGGATTCGTCTGGAGCGCGCATTCAACGAACAGACGCGCGTGAGCGGCGTGATCTTCGGCCGAGTCAAAGGCGGCTTCACCGTCGATCTCGACGGCGCCGTGGCGTTCCTGCCGGGCAGCCAGGTCGACGTGCGCCCGATGCGCGATGTCGGCCCGCTGATGAACCAGCCGCAGCCGTTCCAGATCCTCAAGATGGATCGCCGTCGCGGCAACATCGTCGTATCGCGCCGCGCCGTTCTCGAAGAGCGTCGCGCCGAGGAGCGTTCGTCGCTCGTGGCCAGCCTGGTCGAGAAGCAGGTTGTCGAAGGCGTCGTGAAGAACATCACCGATTACGGCGCATTCGTCGATCTGGGCGGCGTGGACGGGCTTTTGCACGTCACCGACATCGCCTGGCGGCGTGTCAGCCACCCGACGGAAGTGCTGTCGGTCGGGCAAACCGTCACCGTGCAGATCATCAAGATCAATCAGGAAACCCAGCGCATCAGCCTCGGCATGAAGCAGCTGCAGACCGATCCCTGGGAAGGCGTCGCGGTGAAATATCCACCGGGCGTTCGCTTCAAGGGCAAGGTCACGAACGTCACCGATTACGGCGCGTTCGTGGAACTGGAGCCTGGCGTCGAAGGCCTCGTCCATGTCTCCGAGATGAGCTGGGTCAAGAAGAATATGGCGCCGTCGAAGATCGTGACGCCCGGACAGGAAGTCGACGTTCAGGTTCTGGAAGTCGACTCCAACAAGCGCCGCATCAGCCTCGGCCTCAAGCAGTGCATGGACAACCCGTGGCAGGCATTCGTCACGGCGCATCCGCAAGGCAGCACTATCGAAGGCGAGATCAAGAGCATCACCGAGTTCGGGCTCTTTGTCGGTCTCGACAACGACATCGACGGCATGGTGCATCTGTCCGATCTGTCCTGGGACAAGCAGGGCGATCAGGCGGTTGCCGATTACAAAAAGGGCGACATCGTCAAGGCGAAGGTGCTCGACATCGACGTCGAGAAAGAGCGCATCAGCCTGGGCATCAAGCAGCTCTCCGGCGATCCGATGGACAAGGTGGGCCCGATCAAGAAGGGCGACATCGTCACCTGTACGGTCACGGAAGTGAACGACGGCGGCATCGAGGTCAGTCTGGCGGACGGCGTGAAAGCCTTCATCCGCCGCTCGGATCTCGCGCGCGACCGCGCCGACCAGCGTCCGGAGCGATTCGGCGTAGGCGACAAGGTGGATGCCATCGTCAGCAATGTGGACAAGGCCAGCCGCAAAATCTCCCTCTCCATCAAGGCCCGTGAAGTGGCCGAAGAGAAAGAAGCCGTGGCACAGTTCGGTTCGTCCGATTCGGGCGCCTCGCTGGGCGACATCCTCGGCGCTGCCCTCAAGAAGCGGAAGGCTGGAGCCAAGGACGACGACAAGGACGACGACAAGGACGGGGAGGAGTGACCGGACGCCTCAGTCCCCAAAAAACGCTGTTTCTTCAGTGACTTCCCGTTGACGGCCCGGAGCCGCTCTGACAAGTTAACGCTGTCGGAGCGGCTTCGTCCGTTGTCGAGGAATTGCCCTTGGGGGCAGGGGGATGATCAAGTCGGAACTGGTCGCGCGTCTGGCGCAGCGATATCCACATCTCTACCACCGTGACGTCGAACGGATCGTTTCGACAGTCCTGGATGAGATCATCAAAGCTTTGTCTGGCGGCCACCGCGTGGAGCTGCGCGGTTTCGGCGCGTTCTCCGTGAAAGTCCGCCCATCGCGCCAGGGTCGCAATCCTCGTACCGGTGACCCGGTCGTCGTCGATGAGAAGCGTGCGCCGTTTTTCCGCACCGGCAAGGAACTGCGCGAGCGGCTGAACGGCAGCTCGCAACCCGGCGCGTGAGGCTCTCCACTTATGTGCTCGGCGTTCCGGCGGTCATGGCCGCCGTGGTTGTAGCCGTGGCCAATCGCCAGAGCGTGATCTTCAGCCTCGACCCGTTTTCACAAGTCTCGCCCGCATTGGCTGTTCGCCTGCCGCTTTTTGTCCTGGTGTTCCTGGTTCTCGGGTTGGGCGTATTGCTGGGCGGAATCGCAAGCCTGTTGTCGCGCAAGCCGCCTGCCGCCGACGACGTGGCGGCCGACAAGAAATCGATATTCAAGCTATTGCCGGGGCGCAGTTCCGGGTCTAAGACACCGCCTCGATGAGCGGCTCGCGACTCGAAAACCCCATCTTCGTTGCCCTGGACACGCGGGATTTGTCCCACGCGCTGGCGATCGCGCGCGCCGTGCGGCCGCATGTGGGTGGCTTCAAGATCGGGCTCGAATTCATTTCCGCGCAGGGACCCGCCGGCGTGCGCGCCATAGTCGAACTCGGCGTGCCTGTCTTCGCCGATGTGAAGTTTCACGACATCCCGAACACGGTGGCCGGCGCGTCGAAGGCGCTCGCGACCCTTGGCGCATCGATTTTCAACATTCATGCGTCGGGCGGCGAAGCAATGATGCGCGCGGCCGTCGAGGCTGCTTCAGGCGCGACCCCACGGCCCAGGATCATCGGCGTCACGGTGCTCACCAGCTTGGATGATGCGGTCCTCGGCACGGTGGGCCAACAAACGCCGGCGGCCGAACAGGTGGTGCGCCTCGCCCGGCTCGCGAAAGCCTCGGGGCTCGATGGCGTCGTCTGCAGCCCGCAGGAGATCGCGATGGTCCGCGCCGCTTGCGGACCGCAATTCCTCATCGTCACGCCCGGAGTACGCCCAGTCGGCGCGGATTTGGCCGACCAGCGCCGCGTCCAGACGCCGGAAGAAGCCGTGCGGGCCGGGGCAGATATCCTTGTCATCGGGCGTCCGATCACGGGCGCCCCCGACCCCCAGCAAGCCGCAAAGGCGATCGCCCAGTCCCTTCGCCTCGAAGAAGCCTTATAGAAACAGGACGTTAGCCAGACGGCCGGGGGTTGCTTGCATTCGCGGCGGCCCGTGGTCATAAGCGGCGGCCCATGAGCATCCAGGTCAAAATCTGCGGGATCACCAGCGCCGACGCGGCCGACGCCGCCCTGCGCGCGGGCGCCGATTTCGCTGGCCTCAATTTCCATCCCGGCTCTCCCAGAAAACTGACGCCGGACCAGGCCGCGTCGTTGGCGGCCCGCATCCGCGGTCGTAGCCGGCTGGTCGTGCTGCTGGCCGACGCGCGCGACGAGGACATCGGTGCAGCAATTACCGCGGCGATGCCGGACTTCATTCAGCTGCACGGCCGCGAGACGCCGGAGCGCGTCGCGGCTGTGCGTCAGCATTTTGGCTTGCCGGTGATCAAGGCAATTGCGATCGCGGACGCCGCCGATCTCGAACAGGTCCCGGGGTTTGAGAAGGTCGCCGATATGTTGCTGTTCGATGCCAAGGCTCCGGCCGGCGCGACGCGGCCCGGCGGGCACGGCGCAGCCTTCGACTGGCAGTTGCTCCGTGGACGGAGTTTTGCGCGTCCCTGGCTGCTGGCCGGCGGCATCACGGCGGAGAATGTCGGCCGCGCAATCCGCGCCGCGGGCGCGCCCGGCGTCGACGTGTCTTCGGGCGTCGAGACGGCGCCGGGCGTCAAGAGCGCCGACATGATCCGCGAATTCGTCGCTGCTGCACGGGCGGAGCAATTCACGAAGGAGCCGCAAACGTGAGCGCGGTTCCACCCAATAGCTGGCGCACCGGCCCCGATATGGCCGGTCATTTCGGCGCCTATGGCGGCCGCTTCGTCGCCGAAACTCTGATGCCGCTCGTTCTCGATCTCGAGAAGGCCTACGAAGCGGCGAAGGCGGACGGCGCGTTCAAGGCCGAACTGGACGGCCTTCTGAAGCACTATGTGGGCCGGCCCAGTGCGCTCTATTTCGCCGCGCGACTCACCGAAAAACTCGGTGGCGCGAAAATCTATCTGAAGCGCGAAGATTTGAACCACACCGGCGCGCACAAGATCAACAATTGCCTGGGACAGATCCTGCTCGCACGGCGCATGGGCAAGACGCGCATCATCGCGGAGACCGGCGCAGGCCAGCATGGCGTCGCGACCGCCACCGTCGCCGCGCGCTTCGGTCTTCCGTGCATCGTCTATATGGGCGAAGTCGACATCGAGCGGCAGAAACCGAATGTGTTCCGCATGAAATTGCTGGGCGCCGAAGTCCGCCCCGTCGCCTCGGGCTCGCGCACACTCAAGGATGCGATGAACGAAGCATTGCGCGACTGGGTCGCGAATGTGGAGGACACGTTCTACATCATCGGCTCGGCCGCGGGTCCCCATCCCTATCCGCAGATGGTGCGCGATTTCCAGACCGTGATCGGCAATGAAACGCGCGTCCAGATTCTCGACGCGGAAAAGCGGTTGCCCGATTTGATTGTGGCATGCGTCGGCGGCGGCTCGAATGCGATCGGCATGTTCCACCCGTTCCTGGACGATCCCGATGTGGAAATTCACGGGGTGGAAGCGGCGGGCGAGGGTGTCGAGACTGCCAAGCACGCCGCCACGCTCACCAAGGGTTCGCCGGGCGTCCTGCACGGCGCGCGCAGCTACCTGCTGCAGGATCGTGACGGCCAGATTCTCGAAGCGCATTCGATTTCCGCCGGTCTCGATTATCCGGGAGTCGGCCCCGAACATTCCTGGCTCAAGGATCAGGGTCGCGTGAAATATTTTTCGGCCACCGACAGGGACGCGATGGAAGCGTTCACGGCGCTGAGCCGTCTCGAAGGGATTATTCCGGCGCTGGAACCGTCACACGCGATCGCGCATGTGATGCGGGTGGCGCCGCGGATGGCGAAGGATCAGGTCATCGTCGTCGCGCTGTCCGGCCGCGGCGACAAGGACGTGTTCACGGCCGCGGCCGCTTTGGGCGACAGGATATGAGCCGGATCGCAACGCGTTTCGCGGAGCTTCGTCGCGCCAATCGCGCCGCTTTCGTGCCGTTCATCACGGCGGGCGACCCGGATGCGGATACGACGCTCGCCATTCTCGAAAGACTGCCGAAGGCCGGCGCGGATCTGATCGAACTCGGCATGCCGTTTTCGGATCCCATGGCGGACGGTCCCGCGATTCAGGCATCGTCGCTGCGCGCGCTTCAGGCAGGTATGACGCTCGCAAAAACGCTCGATCTCGTGCAGCGATTCCGGCGGAAGAACGCGGCCACGCCCATCGTGCTGATGGGTTACTACAATCCGATCCATCATTACGGCACGGCCCGTTTCGCCAGGGACGCCGCCGCGGCCGGGGTCGACGGATTGATCACGGTCGATCTGCCGCCGGAGGAAGACGAGGTGTTGCGCATTCCCGCCGCAGCGCAGGGTCTCGATGTGGTCCGCCTCGCGACCCCGACCACCGATGCGAAGCGTCTTCCCACGATCCTCGATGGCGCGAGCGGGTTTCTCTATTATGTCTCGATCGCGGGCGTGACCGGCACCAAGTCCTTTTCGGCGTCGGCCGTGCGCGAGGCGGTTGCGAAACTGAAGGCGCATGCCCAGATACCGTGTGCGGTCGGGTTCGGCATCAAGACGCCGCAGCAGGCCGCGGAAATTGCGCGATTCGCGGATGGAGCGGTGGTGGGTTCCGCCATCGTGTCGCTGATGGCGGACGCCGCAAAAACGGGCCTGAAGCGTGCCGAATTGGTGGAAAACGTGGTGAATTTCTGTGCGTCCCTGGCCGATTCTGTGCATGCAGCCCGCCTCGAGCCCGTGGTAGACTAGACTCATGAATTGGATCGCCAATTTCGTCCGCCCCCGCATCAAGAGCCTCATGGCAGGCCGCGGCACAGATACGCCCGAGAACCTCTGGAAGAAGTGTCCCGCCTGCGGGGACATGATTTTCCACCGCGATCTCGAAGCGGCGCAGAATGTGTGCCCGCAATGCGGCTACCACATGCGGATCGGTCCCAAGGAGCGTTTCGCCACGATTTGCGATGCGGGCGCATTCGAGGAAATGCCGCAGCCGGAAGTGATCGCCGATCCGCTGCGTTTCCGTGACGAACGTCGCTACGCCGATCGGCTAAAGGACGCCCGCAGCAAGACCGGCCGCGAGGAGGCTTTGTCCGTGGCGCGCGGCGCCATCGACGGCTTGCCCGTTATGATCGCGGTGCAGCCATTCGATTTCCTGGGCGGCTCGCTCGGCATGGCTGTCGGCGAATCCCTCGTGCTCGGCATGCAGGCCGCCGTCGAGGAGCGCCGGCCGTTCATCCTCTTTGTTTCCTCCGGCGGCGCGCGCATGCAGGAAGGCATTCTTTCGCTCATGCAGATGCCCCGCGTGACGATCGGCGTCGATATGCTGCGCGAAGCCGGTCTTCCCTACATCGTTGTGCTGACCGACCCCACCACAGGAGGCGTGAGCGCCTCCTACGCGATGCTGGGCGACGTGCAGATCGCGGAGCCGGGTGCTCTGATCGGCTTCACGGGCCAGCGGGTGATTGAACAGACCATCCGCGAGCGCCTGCCTGACGGATTTCAGCGCGCGGAATATCTTCTCGATCACGGGATGGTGGACATGGTCGTCCATCGCCATGAGCTGCGCGCGACACTGTCGCGTTTGTTGCATCTGATGATGAAGCGGCCGCGGCCGAAGACGCGCATGGCGCCGCCTGTCATCAGCGCCAATCCGACGCGGCCGACCCCGCCCAGAGTGAACGGCGCCGGCAACGGGCGCGCCGCCCAGACCGGGACATGAGCGTCGACGAAAGAAGCGGCGTCATCCTCGAACGGCTTCTGGCTTTACATCCCAAGCGCATCGATCTTGTGCTCGATCGCATCGAGCGCCTCCTGGGACAGCTCGGCCATCCCGAACGCAAGCTGCCGCCTGTCATCCATGTGGCCGGCACGAACGGAAAAGGGTCCGTCTGCGCGTTCTCGCGTGCGATCCTGGAGGCGCAGGGACTTCGCGTCCATGTCTATACCTCGCCGCATCTCGTCCACTACCATGAGCGCATCAGGCTTTCCGGCCAGTTGATCAGCGAAGGCGAGTTGTCCGCCACGCTCGAGGAATGCGAACGCGTCAATGACGGCGTGCCGATCACGTTCTTCGAAATCACCACCGCGGCCGCGCTGCTGGCGTTCTCGCGCCATCCCGCCGACGCGCTGGTGCTGGAAGTGGGGCTGGGCGGCAAATACGACGCGACCAATGTCGTCGCGCGGCCGCGCGTCACGGTGATCACGCCGGTCGGTCTCGACCATCAGGAATTTCTAGGCAATTCGCTCGCCGACATCGCGGCGGAAAAAGCCGGCATCGTGAAACCGGGCGTTCCGGTCATCGTCGGGCCGCAAGAAGATA
>JBEKLK010000051.1:0-15448 GCA_050010235.1 Rhizomicrobium sp. | reverse complement strand
CGCATTGGCCGTAGAGCGTGTGCAGGATGGCGTGACCCGTGCGGTCGGCCGCGGCGGCCGTACGTTGCGCGATGCCCTTGCCGAAATGAGAAGTCATGCCGCCGAAGGCACGTTGGTAAATCCTGCCGTCATCGAGGCGCGAGAAGGGCACGCCGAAATGCTCGAGTTCGTAGACTGCTTCCGGCGCGTTCTTGCACAGATATTCGATCGCATCCTGGTCGCCCAGCCAGTCCGAACCCTTGACGGTGTCGTACATGTGCCAGCGCCAGTCGTCTTCTCCCATATTGCCAAGCGCCGCCGCAACGCCGCCTTGGGCGGCGACAGTATGGCTACGCGTGGGAAAAACCTTGGTGATGCAGCCGGTGCGAAGTCCGCTCGCAGCGCATTCGAGAGTGGCGCGAAGACCTGCGCCGCCGGCGCCGACGACGATCACGTCGAAGGTATGATCGGTAATGGGGTAGGCAGTCATGCGTTCGATATCCGGAAGCTAAACCGCAATCTTGACGAGTGCGAACACACAGGCCGCACCCACCAGCCACGCGAAAAACTTGTTCAACAGGAGAAGGACGAGCTTGCCGCCTTCGCCATGCGCGTAATCTTCGATCACGACCTGGATTCCCAGCGCCATATGGATCACCGCCGCAATCACGAACAGTGCCATCAAAATGCTGTTCAGGGGCCGGTGCAGAAACGCAAACGCTGAGTCGCGATCTGCGCCGATCAGGCGGAAGGCGGAAACCGCGAACCAGATGGCGAGCGGTACGAGTGCAACCGCCGTCACGCGCTGACGGACGAAGTGCGCCGTGCCGGAATGAGCTGAACCGAGACCTTCGACACGTGCGGCCGGCGACTGGTCGCTCATAGATGCACGCCTTTTGCGGAATAGGCGTATACGAAGACGCCGATAGCGACGAAGATCGACAACGTGAAGACCAGGACACCTGTGCGGCTGGCCGTAGGCACATCGAAGCCGTAGCCTATATCCCAGGCCAGATGGCGAATGCCGTTCAACAGGTGATAGGCAAGCGACCACACGAAGCCGAACAGCGCAAGCTGGCCGAAGGGCGAGCGCGCCACCATCGAAAAGAGATCGTATTGGGCGTCACCCATGGCGGCCGCGATCAGCCACCACGCGACGAGCAACGTTCCGGCTGCCAGCGCCAAGCCGGTGGCGCGGTGAACGATCGACGTCGCCATCGTCACGGGCCAGCGATAAATCTGTATATGCGGCGAGAGCGGGCGCGGCTTGGCGCTCGTGGCCTGTTCCGGCATGGAAATCACCAGATGAAATGCGAACCGGGCCGGAGTGTAGGGTGGGAGCCCCCCATGTCAACCGCGGGAAACGGCCCATTTGTCGCGATCCAGGACGAGCAGCACACTGGGAAATCCTTCCTCCAGAAACGAGTCGACGATCTCGAATCCCACTGCCCGCGAACACGCAATGCCGGAGAAATTTTCGGTTTCGTGGACGATGAAGCAGCGGCGTTCGTCCGGGAAGAGCGGAAAGGCGATGTCGCGAAGATAGCGACCCAGCATCGTCCGTCCCAGGCCACGCCCCAACATCGAAGGTTCCAAAATCGCGAGATCGACGCCGATTCCGTCATGCGATTCGATGAGGCTCGCCCAATCGGGATGGTCTGACAAACGGTAACATTGAAGATAGGGGCTATCGTCACGAATCCGGGGTCCGTATTTTGCCTCAATTTCGGCGCGGGAGATTGGTCGCTTCTGGAAAAAGCGGCGCAGATGAGGCCGGTTGAGCCAAACGAAGAAATCGTCGAACTCGGATAATGCAAGTGGACGAAAGGCAATCGACATGTCTGATATTAGAACGAAACCCCCGTTCCGGTCATCAATCTTCACCCGGGCCGATAGCAATGAGGCCATGACAATCATGTCCGCCCGCCGTAAATAGCGCCGGACCATTCGGACATAACGAATGTGGAGCAACAGGATCACAGCTGGCGGCAAGGTGTCGGCGCGCGTCGCGGGTATTCTTGCGATTCCACTGCGGCATCGCCCGGCCGAAGCGATCGCCATCGTGCTTCTCTGTCCGATACTTCTGGCGGTCGCGTTCTGGAATGGTTTTCCCATAATCTATTACGACACCGGCGCCTATCTTCTGGAGGGCCTGGGGCACGCCTTCGTCGTCGAGCGCTCGCCGTTCTATTCGATATTTCTGTTTCTCGGCGGCGCAGGCTGGAGCTTATGGACGATCGCATGGATCCAGGCCTTGATGACGGCGTTCGTGATAACCGAAACCGCAAGGGTGATTGCGCCGCATCTGCGACTGTGGGTTTTGCTGTTGATCGCGGCCGCGCTTGTGATTGCAACGGGGTTGCCCTGGTATGTGGGTCAGATCGAACCGGATTGCCTGACCGCGCTTGTCATCCTTTCGATCTATCTGCTCGCCTTTCATGTCAAAGAACTGGGGACTGCCCGAAGTTGGCTGCTGGTCGTGGTGGGCGCATTCTGCACGGCTGCACATCCCTCGCATCTTGTGCTGACGGCCGGACTTGCGCTTTCCCTCGGCGTCTATCGCGGCGCGCTGTGGCTCTGGCGCAAATCATCGTGGCCAAAGGCTGACTCCTGGCCTGCAATGCTATGTTTTGTCCTGGGCCTGGTGCTGATCGTCGCGAGCAATTTCGCATTGACGGGCCAGGTTTTCGTGACGCGCGCGGGCCCGGCGTTTTTGTTTGCGCGCCTGTTGCAGGATCGCATCGTCATGAAACTACTGGACGATAGCTGCCCTAAATCGGGTTACAAATTGTGCGACTACAAGGACATGCTGCCGCGGACGGCGGACGGCTGGTTATGGGGCAGGGACAGCCCCTTCTTCAGACTCGATCGCTTCGCCGGCACGAGCGCGGAATCGCAGCGCATCATCTGGGACAGCGTCAGGCGCTATCCGCTTCTGCAAGTCGAAACCGCATTGGCCGATACGGGCCGTCAATTCGTTACCTTCAAGACGGGCGACCAGATCGAACCCCAGCAATGGGCGCTCTCGACCGCGTTCGTCCGTTTCATACCGAAGCAGGTGCCGGCGTATCTTGCCGCACGCCAGCAGCGCGGCCAGATCCGATTCAGGACAGTCAACCTCATCGACGAGCCGGTGGCAGGAATTGTGCTCGTGGGTCTGGTCTTCATGCTGTTTCATGCTTTTTCGCAAAGGCGCCGGAAGACAGCCGTCCTGCTTGGCTATGTGCTGGTGGCATTGATCGGCAATGCCTTCATTTGCGGCGCCCTGTCGAACCCCCATGCCAGATATCAATCCCGGATCATCTGGATCGTCCCCTTCGCGCTGGCCCTGGCGGCCGTCGACTGGCGAATCGCCTCCTTGCGGGGGGTGGCAGAATCCGGCACTTAATGGACCCTGATGGCAGCCCCCGTCCGCATCGCGCCTTCGATCCTATCGGCCGATTTCGCCCGTCTAGGGGCTGAAATCGAGGCCGTCGAACGCGCCGGGGCTGATCTCATCCACGTGGATGTGATGGACGGTCATTTCGTGCCCAATATCACCATCGGGCCAGGGGTGGTGAAGGCGCTCAGGCCGCATGCGAAGAAGCCCTTCGACGTCCATCTGATGATTTCGCCGGTCGATCCCTTTGTCGAAGCGTTCGCAGATGCGGGCGCAGACGGCATCACGGTGCATCCCGAAGCCGGACCGCATGTCCACCGAACGCTGCAATTGATCCGTTCGCTGGGCAAGAAGCCCGGTGTGGCGCTCAATCCGGGCACTCCGATCGATGCCGTCGACAATCTTCTCGATCTCGTCGATCTGATTCTGATCATGACGGTCAATCCGGGTTTCGGCGGTCAAACGTTCATCGTGAGCCAGCTCAAGAAAATCGAAGCGGCACGCGAGCGCATCCTGAAATCCGGACGGGACATCGCTCTGGAAGTCGATGGCGGCATTACGCCCCAGACCGCGCGGCAGGCCATCGCGGCCGGCGCAAATGTACTTGTCGCCGGCACGTCCGTGTTCAAGAGCGGAGCGCCAGCATATGCCGCAAACGTACATGCGTTGCGCGGGTGACCGACACGGCCCCAAAGCGGCATTGGCCGCCGGTCGCGCTCTATCCGGAGATATTGAGCGCGCTGCTCGGCCGTGCCTTGCGTCCATTCCGGATCGCATGGCGGCGCAGTTGGATCTATCGCGGGTTTCTCAAGGGCAAGATGCCGGATCGGGTTCTCTATTTCCCGCAAGACACGCTCCCGCGCCGTCTTGCGGATGCCGACGCATTGCTGCGAGGCCGTTTCCGTTTTGGCGCCGAGGCGGTTGAAATTCGTGAAGGCTCGATCTTCGACAAACGTGCGCCTTCACAGGGCTGGGCCGAAGCAGTCCATGGATTCGCGTGGTTGCCGCCGCTCTCGGCGGCGGGCGGAGAGGCGGCGCGGACTCTTGCGACCAATCTGATTTCGCAGTGGATCAAACGCAATGCGCGCTACTCCGAGCCTGCGTGGCTGCCGCAGGTGATCGCTGCGCGGCTGGTGCATCTGTTCGCCGACGGCAAATTCGTGCTGGCCAATTCCGATGTGATGTGGCGATCGAAACTTTTCGTATCGATGCGCGAGCAGTCCCGTTTACTCGCGCGCACAGCCAAGTCCGCGCCCGACGGGCTACCGCGTTTCGAAGCTGCTGCGGCGCATGTGCTGTCCGGCGCGTGCCTCGACGACAGCGCCAAGCGCCTGCAATCGGGGCTCAATCGGTTTGCGTTCGAGGTTGGGCGCCAGATTCTCCCGGATGGCGGGCATGTCAACCGCTCGCCGGAAGCGCTTCTGCATGCCTATCGGCATGTCGTGATGGTGGTGGAAGCGCTGGAGGCAACCGGTCATCCGGTTCCGGCCGCAATTCGAAGCGCGCATGACCGTATGGCGCCCATGCTGCGATTCTTCCGCCTCGGTGACGGCGCGCTTGCCCTCTTCAATGGCGGCCGGGAATGCGATGCCAAGATGATCGAGGATCTGCTCAATCGCGATGAGGTGCGGGGGCAGCCTTTCGTCTTTGCGCCGCATTCGGGGTTTCAGCGCCTGGCAGCCGGTCGGGCGCTGGCCGTGATGGACTGCGGAACGACGCCCAAGGGCGGCTTCTCCGCCGATGCGCATGCCGGCTGTCTTTCATTCGAATTCAGCGCCGGCACTCAACGGTTGGTGGTCAATTGCGGTGCGAGCCCTGCGAACCAGGCGAAATGGGACGGCGCACTGCGAGCGACTGCCGCGCATTCGACCGTCACATTGGCCGATACGACGATGGCGACCGTGCTGTCACCCGGCATGGCCCGGGATCTGATCGGCGCACGCATGTCGGGTGGGCCGACGAAGGTCGAGACCTTTCGCCAGGAGACCCCATATGGCTGGAGCGTCGACGCCAGCCATGATGGCTATCTTTCGGCCTTCGGGATCATGCATGAGCGGCGGATCACGCTCGGCTCCCGCGGCGATTCGCTGACAGGCAGCGACCGTCTCGTGCCCAAGACACGCAGCCGGCACGGAGATGTTCCGTTCGCGGCCCGTTTCCACATCCATCCCGATGTGCGCATGTCGCCGTCGCAGGGTGGGGATATCCTCCTCAAGTTGCCCAACGGCGATGGTTGGCGGTTCCGCGCGGGCGGGGGCTCCGTCGCCCTGGAAGAGAGCGTCTATCTTGGTGGCGAAACGATCCGCCGGACCGAACAGCTTGTGATTTCCGGCGTGGTGCGGGACGAGCCGGTCGAGATCGCCTGGTTGTTCGAACATATCGGGGCATAGCCCGCGATTTGTCAGCGGCGCGCCCGCTTGCTATGCAGAATCCAGCGCACTACGAGGACAAGATGGTTCAGTTCAGCCTGCCGAGAGGCAGCCAGGTTAAGAAGGGGAAGGTCTGGCCGGGCCCCACGACCGCCAACGGCAAGAAGCCCAGGCGGGTGAAGGAATTCAAAGTTTACCGCTACGATCCCGAGACCGGCGACAATCCCCGCATCGACACCTATCGCGTCGATCTGGAAACCTGCGGGCCGATGGTTCTGGACGCGTTGATCAAGATCAAAAACGAAATCGATCCCACGTTGACCTTCCGGCGCTCCTGCCGTGAAGGCGTTTGCGGCTCCTGTGCGATGAATATTGCGGGCAGCAATACGCTCGCTTGCACCAAGGCCACCACCGATATTTCGGGTTCGGTGAGCGTCTATCCATTGCCATCCATGGCGGTAGTGAAAGACCTCGTGCCCGACATGACGAACTTTTACGCGCAATATGCGTCGATCCAGCCCTATCTCCAGACGAAGTCCGCAACGCCCGAAGCGGAACGCAAGCAGACGCCGGAAGAGCGCTCCAAACTCGATGGGCTTTACGAATGTATTCTGTGCGCCTGCTGCTCGACCTCCTGTCCAAGCTACTGGTGGAATCAGGATCGTTATCTCGGGCCGGCAGTGCTGCTGCAATCCTATCGCTGGCTTGCGGACAGCCGCGACGAAGCCAAAGGCGAACGCCTCGACGCACTGGAAGATCCATTCCGGCTCTATCGTTGCCATACCATCATGAACTGCGCCGACACATGCCCGAAGGGCCTCAACCCTGCCAAGGCAATCGGTGAGATCAAGCAGATGATGGTGAAGCGGAGCATGTAGTGCGGGCGCTAGAATCCGGCATCCGCAGTGCCGCCGCAAATTCGGGAAACGGTCGACATGAACGCGCTAAGTCACTGGCTTCACGAAATCCGCAGCAGACATCCGTTGCGAAACACCTATGTCGAGACGATGTCGAGACTCAGTGCGCTCGACCGTGTCGCCGTCTGGATCACGGGTCATGTCGGCACAATGGGATTTTTTATTCTCGTTTTTGCGTGGACCGTCATATGGCTTGGCTGGAACTTCCTGGCGCCGGCGAGACTTCAATTCGACCCTCCGATGGGATTCGTATTTTGGCTGTTCATTTCCAATCTGATCCAGCTTTTGTTGATGCCTCTAATCATGGTCGGGCAGAACATCCAGGGACAGCACGCCGAAGCCCGCGCCGAACACGACTTGGAAGTGAATGTCAAAGCGGAGCAGGAAATCGAACTCGTTCTGCATCACCTCGAGGAGCAGAACGACATGCTGATTGCGATGCTCGAAAAGCAGGGTATTAAGCTGGAAGAAGCGCTTGGCCGAACGGCTCGAGCCAATCAGGCGAAATCCGGCGGTCCGACAGGCTGAGTGCCCAATTCAATACAAATTTCTCATGCGCCGTACGATGTCGTGAATTGCGTTTTTGGGGCTGAAACGTTCATTGTCCAGAACCTGCAGGATTATTGAGATGCCCCCAGCTTGTCGACTGCCGATCCGACGCCATGCCGGCGCTCTGCTCGCGATTTTGTTCCTTTTCCTTGCCGGAGCCTCGACCGCGGCAGCGCCCCATAGAGCGGCAGACGGCGATGTGCTGCGCGCAACGCTGCCCAACGGACTGCGCATCATTATCGTGCGCAATACCCTGGCGCCCGTGGTCGCGACGTCGGTCAACTATCTCGTTGGATCGGACGAAGCGCCAACAGGGTTCCCCGGCATGGCGCATGCCCAGGAGCACATGATGTTTCGGGGTAGCCCCGGTCTTTCCGCCGATCAACTGGCCGATATCGGCAGCGTCATGGGCGGAAATTTCAACGCCAATACAAGGGAGAGCCTGACGCAGTACCTGTTCACCGTACCGGTCGAGGACCTCGACGTCGCGCTCCACATCGAAGCTGCCAGAATGGGCGACGTTTTCGATACGCAAGCCGACTGGGATCGGGAACGCGGTGCGATTGAGCAGGAAGTGGCGCAGGACCTCTCGAACCCCACTTACGTCCTATACGAAAAACTTCGCGCGACTCTTTTCGCCGGCACGTCCTACGAGCATGTCGCGCTCGGCACGCGCGCCTCGTTCGATCTGACGACAGCGCCGATGTTGAAGAAATTTCACGACACCTGGTATGCGCCGAACAATGCGATTCTGATCGTCGTGGGCGATGTGAATCCCGCCACAACATTGATCGAAATCAAGCATCTCTTCGGCCAAATCAAGCCGAAGAAGCTACCCCCTCGTCCGAAAATCGCGCTACGTCCCATCAAGGCCGCGCCTGTTACAATCGACACCGATCACCCTGAGGGAACGGAATTACTTGCCATCCGCATGCCGGGTCTCAACAGCCCAGACTTCCCCGCGCTTGAGCTTCTGGCGGATGTCCTCGGCAGTCATCGTTTCGATCTCTATGGACTAGTCCCCCAAGGTAAGGCCGTCGACGCGGGCTTTGCACTCGATCCGCTGCCGAAATCCGGAGTCGGATACGCGCAGGTTTCCTTTACCGCCGGCTCCGACCCCAAAGCCCTCGAGAGCGATGTCCGCGCAATCCTCCGGCACGTTGAGCAGAATGGCGTTCCCGCCGACCTGGTGGCGGCAGCCAAACTGCAGGAAGAACGTCAGGCCGAATTCCAGAAGAATTCGATCGAGGAATTGGCGTCGATCTGGTCGGACGCAGTTGCCCTATACGGCTTGCGCGCGCCGAACGACGATCTCGTCCGGATGGAGAAGGTAACACCGGCAGAGGTAAACCGGGTTGCGCGCAAATATCTCAAGCTCGATGATGCCGTTTTGGCGGTCGCATTGCCGAAAGGTTCGGGAAGGCCGGCACCTTCAGGTGGTGGCTTCGGCGGAAATGAAACCATTTCTCTGGCTGAAGCATCCGGTACGCCGTTGCCGGCTTGGGCCACCGCCGATCTCAATAGACTTGATGTTCCGCCATCGACCCTCAGCCCGACGGTCAGCACACTTCCGAATGGTCTTACCCTGATTGTCCAGCCGGAGACTGTCAGCGATACGGTCAGCATTGCGGGGCATGTGAGAAACCGGCCGGAAACCGAAACGCCACACGGTCAGGAGGGCGTGTCGCTCGTCCTCGACCAGTTGTTCTCATACGGAACCGAGACTCTTGACCGTCTTGCCTATCAGCAGGCGCTCGATTCGATCGGCGCCGCGGAGGCGGCGGGCCCCGATTTTGCCATCGAGGTATTGGCGCGGGATTTCGACAGGGGCGCGGCGCTCTTGGCCGACAATGAATTGCATCCGGCGTTGCCGCAGGCTGCTATGGACACACTGCGGACCCAGATTGCGCAGCTCGTGGAGGCGCGCAATGCCAGCCCCAGCCACTTGACGCAACTTTCGCTTCGTGCCGCATTGTATACCGCAGACGATCCGAGCCTGCGCGATGCAACGCCGGAATCGGTCCGTGCGCTCACCCTCGACCAGGTTCGCACTTATTACCGGACGGTGTTTCGGCCGGATCTCACCACCATCGTCGTCATCGGAAAGATCACACCGGAACTGGCGCGCGCCGAAATCGAGAAATATTTCGGCGGCTGGCAGGCAAACGGCCCCATGCCGCAAACCGACCTGCCGGTTGCGCCGCCAAACCGTCCTGCCGCCGTCGCGGTACCGGATGACAGCCGCGTTCAGGACAACGTCATTCTGGCGCAGGATCTCGCAATGAATCGCTCCGATCCCGACTATTATGCGCTGCAGTTGGGAAATGCAGTGTTGGGCGGCGGATTTTACTCGACCAGGCTCAGCATCGATCTGAGGAAGAATTCGGGGCTCGTTTATTCGGTGTCGTCCCAGCTTCAGTCGGGCCGGACGCGCAGCGCCTATCTCGTTCAGTATGCGTGCGACCCTCAGAATGTGGGCAAGGCGGCCGGCATCGTCGCCTCCGAACTCAAAAAAATGCAATCGGCTGCAGTTGGCGCCGATGAGCTGGGTCGCGCCAAGACCTTGCTCCTTCGGCAGATTCCGCTGAGCGAAGCGAGCATTGGCGAGATCGCCCGCGGCTATCTGGACCGGCGGGATCTCGAGTTGCCGCTGGACGAGCCGACAATCGCAGCACGCAGATATATCGAACTGAGCCCCGCGGCGGTACAGGCGGCATTTCAGAAATGGATACGGCCCGACGATCTCGTGCGCGTCAATCAGGGGCCGCCGCCGGGGTAACGCCGTAGGGCGATTGGTGTCAGCGGCTCACACCGGTAGCGGTGCCGTCTTGCGAGTCAGGCCGGCGCGCATGCGTAGCACGCGCCACAGGATCGCGCTGGCAGCGCCCGTCATCCGGCTCTGCGGATTGGCTCCGACGGCCTTCGCCACCATCTGTACCATCTTGTTGATGTGATGGCGGCGATAGAGTGTCATCGCTTCGGCATGCGCCGCGCGCGCATATTCCGCGCGGCGATAAGGGTGCGTTGCTTCCATCGAGGCGGGAACATTGGCCGCATAAAACGCAAACGAAAGCTCGTCGTCGTCGGACTCGTTCACGCGGGTGACCGCGACCCATAGCTTGCGCCAGAAAGGCAGATCGGGCTCATCCTGCGCATGAAGCGTTTCGAAGAAGAGTTTGTAGTGGCGGAACTCGTCCGCTGCGATGCGCCCGGCGACTTCCTTCAGGACAGGCTCGTCCGTCGCGTCGCGGATGGCGCTGTAGAACGACGAGGTGCCTGATTCCACGACGCAGCGCGCCACCATTTCGCCGCGCCGGCTGCCGCGAACCGACAGCGCATCGTCGCTGGCGAAATGTGGCGGCTTGTAGCCGGCGTGAAAACGCTCGAATGACTCTTTGAAACTGAAACTTGGGTCCGCCATTTCGGCCCAGCGGCCCAGCGCCAGGCCGTGCTGAACCTCTTCGCGGCCCCATAGCTCGATAGCAGCGGCAGTTTGCGGACCGGAATCCTTCAGCACGCGCTTCAGATAGGCGACATAATCGGCGGCGTTGTATTCCACGAGCGAGGCGGCCTTCATGGCAGCCAGCAGGTTCGGCTCGACCTTGGAAGGATCGAACCGCGACCACTGGACATCGTCCAGCGTCCAACCCGCACTATAGACCGCGCCGCCGGTCATCTGTCCGCGTATCCCTTCGAAAAAGCGTCACATTCCCCAAACGTCTTATAGCAAGACAGGTTGCTCCGAAGAAACCCCGGGGCTGCTGGCTGCAAATTACAATCGGAAAATCGCGCGAAACGGCCGCAGTTCGGCGGCTTGGAAGGACCACCACCTGCCTAGAATGCAGCCCGGACGAGCCGGAGATCGGCCAGGATGTCGGCTGCCTTGGCCCGGCCGACGGGGGTTGAGGCCGCAATCAGGTTCTCTTCGGCGTCATGGATTCGCTGGTCGAGCGCCGTGATGTCCATCTCGGTCATCGGGACCGCTTCTTCGGCCAGAACGGTCAGCTTCGTGTTGGTCATTCCTGCGGTGTTCACTTCGGCGAAGCCGCCGAGGATGAAATATTTCGCATCGCCCTTATCGCCGCCTTTGACGTCGATCATGCCGGGGCGGAGCGTGGAGATCAGCGGCATATGGCCGGTCAGCACGCCGAAATAGCCGTCGCTGCCGGGCACAGTGACCATGTCCGCCTGCTCGGACAAAAGCAGCCGCTCGGGGGAGACGAGGTCGAAGGAAATCTTGTCCGTCATTACGCCGCTTCCGCCGCCATCTTCTGCGCCTTGGCGACCGCGTCTTCGATCGTGCCGACCATGTAAAAGGCCTGCTCGGGCAAATGGTCGTAATCGCCACGCACGAGCGCCGCAAAGCTTTTCACCGTATCTTCGAGCTTGACCGTGATGCCGGCCACGTTCGTGAACACGGTTGCTGCATAGAAAGGCTGCGACAGGAAGCGCTCGATCTTGCGGGCGCGGGCGACGACGATCTTGTCGTCTTCCGACAATTCGTCCATTCCCAGAATGGCAATGATGTCCTGCAGCGATTTGTACTTCTGCAGCATCTGCTGAACGGCGCGCGCGACGCGGTAATGTTCTTCCCCGACGATGCGGGGGTCGAGCAGGCGCGAGTTCGAGTCGAGCGGATCCACGGCCGGGAAGATCGCCTTCTCGAATTGCGTACGCGAAAGAACGGTCTGCGCATCGAGATGCGCGAACGAAGTCGCGGGTGCGGGATCGGTCAGGTCGTCGGCCGGCACGTAAATCGCCTGAACCGAAGTGATCGAGCCCTTGGTCGTCGTGGTGATGCGTTCCTGCAGCGCACCCATGTCGGTGGCCAAGGTCGGCTGATAGCCCACCGCCGAAGGAATGCGTCCGAGAAGCGCCGACACTTCTGAGCCCGCCTGGGTAAAGCGGAAGATGTTGTCGACGAAGAACAGCACATCCTGACCTTGGTCACGGAAATATTCGGCGACCGTGAGGCCCGAGAGACCCACGCGCTGCCGAGCGCCCGGTGGCTCGTTCATCTGGCCGTAGACCAGAGCGCACTTCGAGCCTTCTGTGCTGCCCTTTTTCGGATCCTTGTTCACGCCGGACTCGATCATCTCGTGGTAAAGATCATTGCCTTCGCGCGTGCGTTCGCCCACGCCTGCAAACACCGAGTAGCCGCCATGGTTTTTTGCGATCGCGTTGATCAGTTCCTGAATGAGCACCGTCTTTCCCACGCCCGCGCCGCCGAACAGGCCGATCTTGCCGCCGCGCGCATAAGGCGCGAGCAGGTCGATGACCTTGATTCCGGTGACGAGAACCTGTGCTTCCGTCGACTGGTCGACGAAGGGAGGCGCGTCCTGGTGGATCGCGCGGCGGCCGGTTGCGCGCACGGGGCCGGCTTCGTCCACCGGCTCGCCGATGACGTTGATGATGCGCCCCAGCGTGCCTTCGCCGACGGGTACCGTGATCGGTTCACCTGTGTCTTTCACCTGTTGGCCGCGCACAAGACCTTCGGTGATGTCCATTGCCACGGTGCGGACCGTCGATTCCCCTAGATGCTGCGCCACTTCGAGCACAAGCCGGTGGCCGTGATTTTGCGTTTCGAGCGCGTTCATGATCGCCGGAAGTTCGCCTTCGAACTGCACGTCCACGACGGCGCCGAGCACCTGTGTGATACGGCCTGTTTGGTTCGGTAGTTCTTTGTCCATGGCTTCCTCCACTCAGAGCGCTTCGGCGCCCGAGATGATTTCGATCAGTTCCTTGGTAATCATGGCTTGGCGCGTGCGGTTGTATTGCAAGGTCAATCTGTCGATTACGTCGCCCGCATTGCGAGTGGCCGCGTCCATCGCCGACATCTTGGCGCCGAATTCGCCGGCCACGTTTTCCAGCAGCGCGCGAAAGATCTGAATTGTCACGTTTCGCGGCAGAAGCTCCGAGAGAATCTCGCCTTCGTCGGGTTCGTAATCGTAATATTGCGCCGCGGTGCCGCTCGCATCGGGAAGAGCGGCGGGAATCAGTTGCTGTACGGTCGGGACCTGGCTGATCACCGAACGGAACCGGGAATAGATGATCGTCGCCACGTCGAACTGGTCGGTGCCGAACATCTCGAGCACGCGCTTGCCGATGGGTGCGGCATTGGCGAAGCCGATCCGCTTGATGCCCATGAAGTCGACGGTGTCGAGAATCATCTTGCCGTATTGACGGCGAAGCTGATCGCGGCCCTTGCGGCCGACACAAAGAATTTTGACCTCTTTGCCGTCCTTCAAAAGGGGCTCAATGTGCTGCTTGGCACGGCGCACGATGTTGGTGTTGAAGCCACCACACAGGCCACGGTCGGCTGTCGCCACGATCACCAGATGAACCTGATCGCGGCCGGTTCCGGCGAGCAAGGTGGGCGCGTTCGGATTGTCCTTCACGCTGCCGGCCAGATTGGCGATCACGGCATTCATCTTCTCGGCGTAAGGACGTGCTGCCTCGGCGGCTTCCTGGGCGCGGCGCAGTTTAGACGCGGCAACCATCTGCTGCGCCTTGGTGATCTTGCGGATCCCCTTGACGCTCGCGATGCGGTTGCGGAAGCTTTTTAGGCTAGGCATCAGGTGAAACTCTTCGTGAACTCGTCGAGGATGGTCTTGAGCTTGGCTTCGATTTCGGGCGTCAGTTGCTTGCCGGTGCGGATCGCATCGAGCACGTCCGCATGCTTGCCGCGCATCAGACGCAGGAAGTCGCCTTCGAAGCGCAACACATCGCCTACCGCGAGCTTGTCGAGATAGCCTTTCATGCCGGTATAGATCGACACGACTTCTTCCTCGACCGGGTAAGGCGAGAATTGCGGCTGTTTGAGCAGTTCCGTCAAACGCGAACCGCGATTGAGCAGGCGCTGGGTGGCCGCATCGAGGTCCGAACCGAACTGCGCGAACGCCGCCATTTCGCGGTATTGTGCGAGTTCCAGCTTTATCGAGCCTGCGACCTGCTTCATCGCTTTGATCTGCGCCGAAGATCCCACGCGCGACACGGACACCCCGACGTTCACGGCCGGCCGTATGCCCTGAAAGAACAAATCGGTCTCGAGGAATATCTGGCCGTCGGTGATCGAAATCACGTTGGTCGGGATATAGGCCGACACGTCATTGGCTTGCGTTTCGATGACCGGAAGTGCGGTCAGCGAACCGCCGCCATTGGCGTCGTTCAGCTTCGCGGCGCGTTCGAGAAGGCGGGAGTGTAAATAGAACACGTCGCCGGGATAGGCTTCGCGGCCGGGCGGGCGACGCAGCAACAGCGACATCTGCCGATATGCGACGGCCTGCTTGGAGAGATCGTCGTAGATGATGAGCGCGTGCATGCCGTTGTCGCGGAACCATTCGCCCATCGTGCAGCCGGAGAACGGCGCAAGATATTGCAGCGGTGCGGGCTCGCTCGCGGTGGCCGCAACGACGATCGTGTATTCCATCGCGCCTGCGTCTTCGAGCGTCTTGACGATCTGCGCGACCGTCGAGCGCTTCTGGCCGATGGCGACATAGATGCAATAGAGCCTCGTCTTTTCGTCGGTGCTCTTGTTGACGTTGCGCTGATTGATGATTGTGTCGATGGCGATGGCGGTCTTGCCGGTCTGGCGGTCGCCGATGATCAGTTCGCGCTGACCGCGGCCGATCGGGATCAGGCTATCGATCGCCTTGATGCCCGTCTGCATCGGCTCGTTGACCGATTTACGCGGAATAATGCCCGGCGCTTTCACGTCCACGCGGCGGCGCTCGGCGACATTGGCAATTTCACCCTTGCCGTCAATCGGGTTGCCGAGGCCGTCCAGCACGCGGCCGAGCAGGCCTTTGCCGACCGGAACTTCCACAATGGCGCCAGTGCGCTTGACGGTATCGCCTTCCTTGATGCTCGAGTCGTTGCCGAAGATCACGACGCCAACGTTGTCGGACTCGAGGTTCAGCGCCATACCCTTGATGCCGCCGGGGAATTCGACCATCTCGCCGGCCTGCACATTGTCGAGGCCGTAGACACGCGCGATGCCATCGCCGACGGAGAGCACCTGGCCGACTTCGCTGACCTGCGCTTCGGTGCCGAAATTCTGGATCTCGCGCTTGAGAATCGCCGAAATCTCTGCGGGCTGGATGTCCATAGTCACTGTCCTCTCATGGCAGCGCGAAGCCCTTCGAGCTTCGTGCGCAACGACGAATCGATCATGCGCGATCCGACCTTCACGATGAGTCCACCGAGAAGGGAAGGATCGACTTTGGCGTCAAGCTTCACGTCGCGGCTGAGCTTGG
>JBEKLK010000050.1:0-13920 GCA_050010235.1 Rhizomicrobium sp. | reverse complement strand
CGGAATGGGCCGCGGGATGTTCTGCAAATTCGCGGTGGGATTCCGTGCCGGCGACACAGCTTGCGCGGCAGCCGTCTTCGCAATCGCGCCATCGGCACAGCTTCCCGCCGACGAGGGTGCCGCGTTGGCGCCCAGCCGATCCGCATAAGCCGCCACTGCCGCTTTACGTTCCGCATCCGAAAACATGTGGCCTTGCGGATACCATGACATGCAATAGGTGTTGCCGTTGGGCGCCGCGAGCGCGATCGACAAGCCCCCGGTGCGATTGGGGGTGAGCACCTCGGACCGGCCGTCGGCGTAGTTGACGTCGATTTCCGAATCCGTCACGCGGAACAGACCTATCGTCTGCGAGGGATCTTCGGTGCTCGTGACCGTTCCCAAACGATCGTTGATGAAATTGAACGAGGTTGCTTGCGCCGCACCGTCGGAGCGCGCGATTTCGCGTGTGAAGCCTGCTTCTGTGGCGGTGAACGCAATGCTCGATCCATCGACGGAGACGAGACGAGTGCCGGCCAGGCCGTCCAGGATCGCGCTTTGGCTTTGCGCGTCCACATCGGACTGTGCACTTGCCGAAGCCGACGTTGCAATCATCGTCGACGGCACCGATGCAAGCCCGCCGACCGCGCCGGTGGCGCCTGCGGCCATTGCGACGGGGATTTGAGACGCGAAGCTCATATTCGGCGCAACTGTCGGGCTGGGGCCGGCCATCCGCGGGCTATCGGCGCGCGCGAGCGCTTGCGCCGGCAGGTCATTACGCCACGCGCCGCTATAAGCCCGTCCATCGGCCCATTTCTGGGAACCCATTCCTTCAGCTTTGCCGTCGCGCCACTCGCCATCGTAACGATCGCCATTGGCCCAGATTTCCAAGCCCCGTCCGTTTGCGTGGCCGTCACGCCAATCGCCCTCGTAGCGATCGCCATTTGCCCACACGATTTTCACGCGACCGCCGAGCGTGTCGTTCGTCCATTGACCTTCGAGCCGGTCGCCCTTTGCGGATGTGAAGATGCCGGCGCCGTTCATATGGCCGCCGACCTCCTCGCCATCATATTTCGATCCATCCGACCAGGCCGCGATCACATGGCCGTCCTGCACGACGCCGCGATGAAGGTTGGCCGCGACGGTTTCGAGCACGGCGCCCGCATTGGAGAACGAGAGCGTGCCCGCGCCTTCCGCCAGACCGTTGCGGCAAGCGCCGGACCAGGACGCTGCATCGCCGTCATCGTAGTTCGCATCGAGCACGCGGCATCCCGAACGCGGATCGACGAGCCACCCGCCGTCCTGCGCGTCCTGCTGGGCGGCCGAATCTGCTGGAGCCGCGGCTGTCGCGGTTCCCGGCGAAGGCGCGCGATCGAGTTGACGGTCGGCCACCCGGTCGGCGCCGATCAAATCCACATCCGCAGCAATTGCGACGGTCGATGTGCTGGAAAGCAAAATGCCGACCAGCGCAATCCTTGCAGCCCACAGCATCGAATGCCCCTCCGTGCTCGCAATATCGATTTTCCGAGACCGACGATCCGCCCTGCCGCCGCTCGCGGCAAATTAAGGTCATCCGTGTCGTGAACGAAGCCTTTCGCGCGCGCCTGTATTTTGTCAATAAATTGGGCGCAACCCCGCAGATTAAATTGCAATTCTTATCATAGGTTTAGATCGCGAGTGTCGCGCGATCGTCCGTTTACGGAGCAATGCGTCAGACGCCGTGTGTTGCCGGCAGGCCGGCAGAACTCCATTCGCGGGAACCGTCCGTCGCGGTTTCGGTCGCAGCCTTTGTTGTGCTTCGCAATTTCAATCGCCGGACTCCGGACGCGCCGGACCATCTGCTCGCCCCGGGACCTATGCTCCGTCGGGACGCAGCTATTGCGCCGGGCGCGCGGCCTAGGCTAGACGAAGCGCCCTCGCGCAGATTGCCGCACCCGGTCTGGCGCCGTTGCCTAAAGGATTTGTCATTGAGGCTCCACATCCATCGCCAGGGTTGGCGGTTCATCGCCATTGCGGCGGCCGTCAATCTGCTGGCTTTCGCCGTCACAATATGGCTGGGGCTGGTTTTCTTGCCTTTGACGGCCTGGGTGGTGGCCTTCTTCCGCGATCCCGAACGGACAGCCCCGCCGGGCGCGAAACTGGTCCTGAGTCCGGCCGACGGAAAACTGCTGCCTATTGTTCGGGCAGTCCCGCCGGAGGAATTGGGGCTGGGAACCGAGCCCCGGGTGCGCCTGGCCATTTTTATGTCTGTATTCAATGTTCATGTTAATCGGGCACCCTGTGGCGGAACTGTGACAGGTCTTGCATACAGGCCCGGTAAATTCTTCAATGCATCCTTCGACAAGGCGAGCGCGTATAACGAACGCATGTCGATCCGGATACGAATGGATGACATCGCCGGGGCGGTGGACCTGGTGGTCGTGCAAATTGCGGGGCTTGTGGCAAGGCGGATCGTTTGCGATCTGCAACAAGGACAGAAGCTATGTCGCGGCGATCGTTTTGGAATCATCCGTTTCGGAAGCCGTCTCGAGGTCTATTTGCCGGACGGCGCGCGCGTGCTGGCGAAAGAAGGCCAGACAGTAGTGGCGGGCGAGACCGTTCTCGCGGATTTCCCAAACTGATGGCCGGCATGACTCGCGAGGGACGCACCAAGCTTGTGCGCAGCGCTGCGGCGATGTGCGAAACCTCGAAATTCGGCAAAATCCTGCCCAACGCGTTGACCATTTTGGGATTGTGCTCGGGTGCAACCGCGATTCGCTTTGCGCTCAGCGCAGATTGGAAAGCCGCGGTAGCAGCCATCGTCTGCGCGGCAGTGTTCGACGCCCTCGATGGACGCCTGGCACGCCTGTTCCATGTCGAAGGCGCCTTCGGCGCCCAACTCGATTCGCTGGCCGATCTCGTGAGCTTCGGCATCGCGCCCGGCGTGCTTGTTTATATGTGGACGCTCTATCACGCGCACGGCGCGGGCTGGGCATTCGCGCTCATCTTTTGCGCCTGCAGCGCCATCCGGCTCGCCCGCTTCAATGTCGAAAGCGCGGATCATGACGCTGCGCCGTCCGGCTACTTCACCGGCGTGCCGACGCCGGCCGCTGCATGCCTCATCCTTCTGCCGATGCTGCTGGGCTTTCAATTCAAGGGCGACGCCTTCAGCCACCCCTGGCTCAGCGCGGCGATGATCGCCCTGATGTCCTGGCTGATGATCAGCCGGGTACCGACGCTGTCCTTCAAGCGCGTGCAGGTGCCGCCCCGGCTCAAGGCGCCCATGATCGTCTTTGCGATTCTCTTGCTGGGCTCGGCGTTGCTGTGGCCCTGGGCGACGCTGACCATAGGGCTCATCGTCTATCTCGCCAGCATTCCGTTCGGCATCGCGGCAGCCGCCGAAATGCGCCGCCGCCAAATCGAGTCCGAAGCGAAAAACTGAAACCCGTCAGTTCGGAACAGACTCGAGCGGGCGCGGCGAACTTTCGGGCGCCGTGAACTCCATCGCGTTGTCCCGAAGACCGCCGAACTTCAGACTCATGATGTCGAGCGCATAGTTCTGGTACAGCTTCCAGGGCGCTTTCGCGCCCTGCTTGGGCAGCCGGCTCAAGGCACGCTGAACATAGCCCGACGAAAAATCCAGAAAGGGCTCGGCCGCCGTCGCGCCGCGGTTGCGCGGCGTGCACTGGCGATAGCCCTTCGCATCCATGTAGTTCAGCAGGCGGCAGACATAGCCGCAGGTGAGATCGCATTTCAGCGTCCAGGACGCGTTCGTGTAGCCGAATGCGGAGGCCAGATTGGGCACGTCGCTGAACATCATGCCCTTGTAGTTCAGAGTGTCGGCGAGATTGATTTGGCGGCCGTCGACCTCCACCTCCATTCCGCCCAGGAGCTCCATCACCAGGCCGGTGGCGGTGACGATCACATCCGCCTCCAGTTCCCGGCCGGAGTTGAGTTTGAGGCCGGTATCGGTGAACCGATCGATCGTATCGGTGACAATGGAGGCATACCCGCTCCTGATCGCGCCGAACAGATCGGAATCCGGCACGAGACACATCCTTTGGTCCCACGGCTTGTACCGCGGCGTAAAATGGGTCGCGATATCGTAATCGGGTCCGAGTTCCTGTCGCACCGCTTTGAGAATGAAATCCTTCACCTGGTCCGGCTTGCGCCGGCACAAACGGAAGAAATACATCCCGAGAAGAACGTTCTTCCAGCGCGTAAGGCCATAGGCGATTTTCGCAGGCAGATGTCCTCGCAGCCAATCCGCCACGGCATCCCCTTCAGGACGCGAGACGATATAGGTGGGAGAGCGCTGCAGCATCGTCACATGAGCGGCAGTCTTCGCCATGGAGGGCACGAGCGTGACGGCCGTGGCCCCGCTGCCGATCACGACTACGCGCTTGTTCGCGTAGTCCAGATCTTCGGGCCAATGCTGGGGGTGAACGATGCAACCCTTGAAACTTTCGGCCCCGGCGAATTCCGGCATATAGCCCGCGGCGTAGCGGTAATAGCCCGAGCACATGAACAGGAAATTGCAGGTAAAGGTGACCGTTTCCTCGGCCGCGGCGCCGCCTGGAGATTGGGTCTCGACGGTCCAGGTGGCGCTCTTCGACGACCAGGATGCGCGCTTCACCCAATGATGGAACCGGATGTGACGATCGATATCCGCTTCCTTTGCCGTGTCGCGGATGTAGTTGAGGATCGAGGGACCGTCGGCGATGGCCTTTGCGTCCGTCCACGGGCGGAACGAATAGCCCATCGTGTACATATCGGAATCCGAGCGAATGCCAGGATAGCGGAACAAATCCCACGTGCCGCCGATCGCCCCGCGGCCTTCGAGGATGGCAAAAGATTTTCCGGGACAGTTGCGTTGCAGATGATGGGCGGCGCCGATGCCGGAAAGCCCCGCCCCCACGATCAATACGTCGAAATGCTCGCCTGCCACGCCCGTCCCCCGTTCCATGAACGAGCTAACGGCGCGGGTGTTGCGGGGTCAAGTCCGCGTCGTTCTATTCCACAGGCAGCGACCATGAATGCCCCTTCTCATGTGCCGGCGAGACGCTTCAGTTTGCGGATTTCGTCAGGCCGAGCCCTCGCGCCGTCATGATTCCGTAGATGAGAATCCACAGGTAGCAAACGGCCGGAACGAGGAAAGCGGTGGCGAGTCCGAACGCGTCGGCCACCTTACCGGTGAGAGGCGGTATGAGGGCGCCGCCCACGATGGCCATGCACAGAAGCCCCGATCCGTTCGGTGTCTCGGTGCCGAGCTGTTCCGTCGCCAGCGCAAAGATCGTGGGGAACATGATCGAGTTGAACAATCCCACGGCGATAAGGGAATAGGCGGCGACAGGGCCGGTCGTCAGGCTTGAAACGGTGACGAGTGTTGCTGCGACAATGGCGCAGGCGGCCAGAACGTAACCGGGGCGAAGACGCTGCAACACAAAAGCGCCGATGAACCGCCCGATCATTGCACCGCCCCAGTACAGGCTTACCATCTGGCCGGCGCGGACGGCGACAAGGCCGAGTGTGGATTGCTGCATCAGATAGTTCGTCAGGAAACTGCCGATCGACACTTCCGCGCCGACATAAACGAATATCGCGATGGTTCCCAAGGTCAGTCGCGGACGGCCGAGAAGAGCCGCGATGCCCTTCAGACTGGCGGCTTCGGGAATGACCTGAGGCGCCGAATCCCTCCGCATGCGCCAAAATACGATCGCGAGCCCCGCCAGTATCATGCCCATGACCAGAAACGGAAACTGGATGATATAGGACTGGCTGCGCTGCAGCGACGCGATCGCATCCGACGAAAGACCGGCGGTGTTCAGGATGACGCCGCCGCTCAGGATCGTCGCGGCGCCGATCAACGGTCCGATCGTCGTGGCTAGCGAATTGAACGCCTGGGCCAGAGTGAGGCGACTGTGCGAGGTCGCTTCCGGTCCCAGCCGCTCGATGAACGGATTGGCCGTCACCTGCAGCATGGTGATGCCGGCGGCCATCACGAACAGCGCAATCAGAAATGGCGGAAACGTTCCCAGCGCAGAGGCCGGAGCGAACAAAAGGCAGCCCACAGCCGTGACGCCCAGTCCGAGGACCGCACCGCGAATATAGCCGATTCGGGACAGGATGAACGCGGCAGGAAGCGAGAAGACAAAATAGCTAATGAAAAAGCTGAACTGCGTGAGGGTCACTTCCGTATAGCTGAGCGCAAACAGACCCTTCAATTTCGGAATCAGGGAGTCGATGAGAACGGTCGCAAAGCCCCAGGCAAAAAACAGAAACACGACGATCCCGATGAGAACATAGTTTTGCGGCTGAGCGGCCGTACGGTCATTTTGCATGTTCGATTTCCAGACTCGCGATGGCCGCGCCGATGAAGGTTGCGTTGTTGTCGAGAACGATCCGCGTGGGGATTGCGTGCACGAAAGGAGACAGACGTCCCTTGCCTTCGAAACGCGCACGAAATTCGCTGGCGGCAAGAACGTCCCTGATCTTCTGTGCGATTCCGCCGGCGATGAAGACGCCGCCGCGCGCGCCATGGGCGAGCGCGATATCGCCGGCGACCGCGCCATAGACGGCGCAAAACAGCGCCACGGCATCGGCGGCGACGGAATCGCCGGCGCCGGCCCGCTCGACTATTGCGCTCGCTTCCAGCGATTCGGATTTGCTGCCGGCGATTTGGTGCAATGCCCCGTAAACATTCTCGATGCCGGGGCCCGACAGGATGCGCTCGACGGAAACCCGTCCGAAACGCCCGGTTAGATTGCGCAGTACTGCAATTTCCTTTTCGTTGGCCGGCGCAAAGCCGATATGCCCGCCTTCGGTGGCGATCGGCACGCTGCGGCCGCGATAGCGCGCGAGGCACGAAACGCCAAATCCCGTGCCCGCCCCCAGAATCGAGATCGGCTGATCGGGGAGCCCCTGAATGTCGGGACCGAGCGTGAAAAGTTCGTGCGGTTGCGCCCGCGCGGCGGCAAATGCGAGCGCTGCGAAATCGTTGATCAGAAGCGCACGCTGGAATCCCTGCCGCGTGAATTCCACCTCCGACAATTGCCAGTTCCGGTTGGTGAACGTCACTTTGCCGTCGGTGACGGGACCCGCCACCGCAATCGCGGCCGCACCGGGACGGTCGGCAGCGCCGAGCTTGTCGAGATAGCCATGCAATACATCTTCGAAATTCGCCGCTTCGGTTTCGATGTCCGACCGGTAGTCGATCGTCCATCGGCCACCGGAACTGCGCGCGACCGCGAAGCGGGCATGCGTGCCGCCAATATCGCCTACGAGAATGCGTTCGTCGCTCATGGCTTGATCTTGCGAGCCCGAAGCGTCACATGCGACGTTTCGAGGGGCTGCGCGGAAGATTCGCCGACCGTCACCACATAATCCCCGGCCGCGATATTCCAGTCGTCCTCGTCCTTGTTGAAACTCGCAAGCAGGCGCGGATCGGCGACGATCGCGAGACGGCGGGTCTCGCCGGGTTTGAGATCGACCTTCGACCAGCCGACGAGGCGAGCAACCGCATGCGTTCCGGCGGCGGCAGGCGGCGTGACATAGACCTGCACCGTGTCGGCGCCTTGGCGACTGCCGGTATTGGACACATCGACAGTCGCGGTGATCGTATCGCCGCCCTGCAGTTGCAGGGCCTTGACGGAAAAAGTCGTGTAGGAAAGTCCGAAGCCGAATGCAAATAGCGGCGTCAGAGTGCGGGATTCGTACCATCGATAGCCGACATTGGCACCTTCCGAATAGTCGACATCGAAGGCGGAGAACGGGTGATCGAATCCCGGCAGCGCGGGACGCGGCAATTGGCTTTCGTCCTGCGGAAACGTGATCGGCAACCGCCCCGACGGATTCACATCGCCGAACAACACGCGGGTCAACGCGGCGCTGCCCCCATTGCCCGCATACCATGCTTCGAGCAGGCCGGAGACGTTTTTGAGCCACGGCATCAGAACGGGGCCGCCCGTTTCGAGCACCACGATGGTGTGCGGATTGGCGGCGGCGACGGCCTCGATCAGCGCATCCTGTTTGCCCGGCAACGAAAGGTTGGGCACATCCGTGCCTTCCGTCATCCATTGCTTGGCGAACACGATGGCGACATCGGCGCCATGCGCAACGGCCGCGGCATGTTCCGCATCCTCGCCGTCGTCGAATTCGACGGTGCCATGACCGAGCCGCGCCCGGATGACATCGAGGGGAGCCGGCGGGTCGAACACCAGATGGTCCGTCGGCATCACTTTTGTACCGTTTGCCAGCACAATGACTGCACCGCCCATCATGTAGTCTTTTGAAGGGTCATAGCCGATCGGCAGAACCTGCGAAGAGCCGCCGCCGGACAGCATTCCGACATCGCCACGTCTGCCGATCAGCACGATGTGCTGCAATTTTTCCGAAAGCGGAAGAAAGCCACCCTCGTTCTTGAGCAGCACAATGCCTTCTTCCGACGCGCGTTGCGCCACGGGAATGTTGCTGGGCATGGCGGACTTCGATTTCACGGCCGGATCGTCGAACAATCCTTTGGCGAACATGCTGCGCAGGATGCGGTGCACCATATCATCGATCCGGGCGGGCGGTACGGTGTTGCTCTGGATCGCTTTTAAAAGCGGTGCGCCGAAAAATTCGGTCGTGTCGAATCCGGATGCCGATTCCTGGTCCAGCCCGCCATTGGCCGCGGCGACCGTGCTGTGGACCGCGCCCCAATCCGACAGCACCCAGCCCGGATAATGCCAATCGCGTTTCAGCACGTCGTTGAGGAGAAAGGAATTCTCGCACGCATACGTGCCGTTCACTTTCTCATAGGCGCACATGATGGCGCCAGGATCGCCATGCTCGAGCGCGATTTCGAAGGCGAGCAGATCGGATTCGCGCGCCGATGGTTCGTCGATGATGGCACTCAGGGTAAAGCGCCCGCTTTCCTGGTCGTTGAGCGCATAGTGCTTCTCCGTCGTGACGATGTGGTTGCTTTGAATGCCGCGCGCTTCCTCGCCGGCCATGGTACCCGCGAGCAGCGGATCCTCGCCCGCATATTCGAAGGTGCGCCCGCCGCGCGGGTCGCGCGCGAGATTGAGCGCACCATCAAGCACGACATTGAAGCCGCGGGCCCGCGCTTCGGAGCCAAGCGCGGCACCCACCGCGAACGCGATATCCGGATTCCAGCTCGCCGCGGTCGACAGAGCCGATGGGAATGCCGTCGCAGTATCGCCCGGGCGCATCTGGGAGGAGTTGGCGATCCCGAGGCCCGCATCCGATTCGATCAGCGCGGGGATTGCGAGCCGCGGGACGCCCGGCACATAACCGGCGGTGCCGGCGAGCGCGGCGCGATATTTCTGTGGCGCGGGCTTGGACCAGACGAAATTGATGTTCGAGCCGTAGAAGCCTTGAACCAACTGGAGCTTTTCATCGAGCGTCATCTGCCCTTCGACAAGATTCGCGCGGGCATCGGGAGCCAAAGCTGGATTCATCCAGGGCATGGGTGGCGGCGTGGGCTCCGGTTGGCCGGGTTGGGCCAACACGGAAGGTACGAACAAAGGAACCAGGGCAAGAAGGAGGGAAATCCGGACGGGCCGTATCATGAGTTCACCAGGAATCGACCGGCGGACTATGCATCAGAATCCATCCGGAATCATCGCACTCGATGAGGTAGCGCGGCCGATATTGCGGCGTCCAGTTGACGCTCGCTCGGACCTTTCGGTCGCACGGATTCGTTGCCCTATGGGTCGCCCGGTCTATCGGCAGACCCGCAAGTCGCGTATGATCATCGCGCCGCAATTCAAGCGCCTGGCGTGTCTCGAGGAACGATGAACATCTCCATCAACGAAAAGCAGAGGGCCGCACGTGAGGCGGCCTATTCCGTGCCGCTCGACCAGCTGAACGTCGCACAGCAGACTCTGTTTGAGTCCGATACGATGTGGCCCTATTTCGAGCGCCTGCGGAAGGAAGACCCGGTGCACTATTGCGCCGAGAGCGAATTCGGCCCGTTCTGGTCCATCACGAAGTACGACGACATCATGGCGGTGGATACGAACCACGCCGTGTTCTCGTCCGAATACACCCATGGCGGCATTACGATCGGGGGCGGGGCAGCCAATGCCGATCCGCTGCCTATGTTCATCGCCATGGATCCGCCCAGACACGACGTGCAGCGCAAGGCCGTGACGCCGGTCGTTTCGCCGGCGAATCTCGAAACGCTCGGGCCGATCATTCGCGAACGCGCAGGCAAAATCCTGGACTCGCTGCCGATCGGCGAGCCCTTCGATTGGGTCGACAAGGTCTCGATCGAATTGACCACCATGACGCTCGCGACGCTGTTCGACTTTCCGTTCGAAGATCGTCGCAAGCTGACGCGCTGGTCCGATGTCGTGACCGCCATACCGGGACACGGAATTGTCGACACGCTCGAACAAAAGATGGAGGAGTTGTTGGAATTCCAGGCCTATTTCGCGGGCCTGTGGAACGAGCGCGTCAATGCGGCGGAACCGAAAGGCGATTTGGTTTCGATGCTCGCGCACAATCCGTCGACGCGCGACATGAGCCCGCGGGAATATTTCGGAAACGTGGTGCTGCTCACGGTTGGCGGCAACGACACGACCCGCAACACCATCAGCGGCAGCATCGTCGCCCTCAATCAGTTTCCCGATCAGTACAAAAAGCTTCGCGAAAATCCGAACCTCATTCCCGGCATGGTGTCGGAGACGATCCGATGGCAAACGCCTCTCGCCCATATGCGTCGCACGGCAATCGCCGATATCGAGTTCAAGGGGAAGCAGATCAAAAAGGGCGACAAGGTGGTCATGTGGTACGTCTCCGGCAATCGCGACGAAGACGTGATCGAGAGACCCAACGACTATATCGTCGACCGGCAGAATCCGCGGCGCCATATTTCCTTCGGCTTCGGCATTCACCGCTGCGTCGGCAACCGCCTGGCCGAATTGCAGCTCCAGATCATCTGGGAGGAAATCCTGAAGCGGTTTCCGGTAATCGAGCAGATCGCCGAGCCGAAACGGGTCTATTCGACCTTCGTGAAAGGCTATGAAAGCCTGATGGTCGTCATTCCGAAGCGGGTCTGAAAGCCGCCGACACGATTGTGCCGGCAGCCTTCAGAGACATTGCTTGCTCAGCCCATCCGGTGCATCGCACAGATCTTATTGCCGTCGGGATCGCGCAAGTACGCGAGATAGAGTTTGCCTGCAGCGCCTTCGCGCACGCCGGGCGGATTCTCGCAGGTCGTTCCGCCATTGGCGATGCCCGCAGCGTGCCACGCATCGGCCTGTTCGGGCGAACTCGCGGCAAATCCGATTGTGCTGCCGTTCGCCACGGTGGCCGGCTTGCCGTCGATCGGTTTGGTGACCGAAAAGACGCCGGCCGGCGTCATATAGAAAATGCGGTGACCATCGACGAACGCCGGCTTCACACCGAGCGTGCCTAGTATTTTGTCGTAGAACGCCTTGGCTTTATCCAGGTTGTTCGTGCCGATCATGATATGAGAAAACATCGTGCCGTTCCTTCCACTGCTGCGGGTAATGTTGTTTTGAGTTCGCGACGTTAGCGGCCGGGACCATGGGGCCACAAGGCGGTGCGGGGTGCGCGTTTCACGGGAAATGATGGTGCCGCCTGCGTGACTCGAACACGCGACCCCCGCATTACGAATGCGGTGCTCTACCGGCTGAGCTAAGGCGGCCAGACCGACGCGACCGGGCGCGTCGGAGGCCGGGAAAATACGCAGGAAGCCCCGGAACCGCAACAGGTGAATTTCCTCTGCGATTTCGAACGTTTAGCACGTTCGCGGGTGCGCCGGAGACAAGCTGCCGGCGCGAGATTGCCCCGCCGCGCCGGCCGAAGTTGGGGGAAATGTCGAATTGACCGCCTGGCAAGTCGCGACCGAAGCGTGATCCACATCACAGACCGGTGGCGCGTCGTTCGCCATTATTCTCCCAGCGTTGGGCGTGGTGGAACGCGGGCCAATCCTGACAGTCGATCGACTGCGCGGATCGCCGGAAAGTGTGGGAGAGATCGCATGCGTATGCAGAAAATCGCAACATTGGGTTGGGCCCTGATGGTGTTCACGGGGCTCGCCGCGGCCGAACCGGCCGCCGCGTCCTGCACCAATGCCAGCCTCAGCGGCATTTACGGGATCCTGTTGAATGGCTCCAATTCTTCGAAAGACCTGTACGCAGGTGTGTATCAGATCGACTCGGATGGGACGGGAGGCCTCACCGGAACAGGCACGCAGAGTTCCGATGGAACGATTCAGACAGTCACCCTGACCGGAACATACGCGATCGCCAGCAACTGCACCGGCACTCTCACAATCGAGGATCAGTCAAACACCGTCACCGACTACAATATCGTTCTGGACGACGCGAATGCGGAACTTCAGCTGATCCGCACCGATACCGGAAATACGGTAACGGGTGAAGGATATGCGCTGGGCGTCGCCGTCTGCGGCCTCACCGGAAAAACGAAGAATTTTGCGAAACGCATGGACGGACACGCGATCGGCTCGTCCAATACGCCCGTATCGGTCGTGGGTCGGCTGGTGCTGGATGGCAAGGGGAATGCCACTGCCACCGATACGTTCAGCGAGAACGGCGTGATTTCGACGCACAAACTGACGGGCACCTATACCTCCAATGAGAATTGCACGGGTACCGCGCAGATCACCTACAAGGGAACGACCTATAATTTCGTCTCGGTTGCCGTCAGTGCCGGGAAGAAACTGCTGGTACTCGAAAGCGACGCCGGCACCGTCATTTCCGGAAAAGCCATCGCGCAGTAGGTCGCCTGCATGACTGCCGCCGGAACGGGTTCCGGCGGCATCGCAGCACATATCTTCTGTCGCCCATCTGAGACCGGAGAATGCAGCAGAATTCGAAGCATGAGAGCGCCCTGATCCAGCATGGGCCGCCGTACCGTCACAGGTGAATTAAGCCTATTATTTGCGGGCAGAATGGGACAGCTTGCGCCGACTTCGCATCATTTGGGGGAAATTGGTCGAAAGCGGCGCAATTGGCTAAATGCGGTCGCCTATGAGATATTGCGTCAGATTTTCTCAAAGGGGACTGTCACATGAAATTCGCATTCACGCTGGCCGCTGTGTCGGCTCTGCTTTTGGCGAGCACCGCCGCGACGCCAGCTGTCGCCGTCAGCCCGATCATCCAGGGTACGTACCTCACCACCTACGTCGACATCTGCCAGGCCACCTTCGAAAACAACCCGGAAGGCAGCGGGATCAATACCATCAATAACGGAAACATCTCCAGCACAACGGGAATGGCCGTCTTCGATTCGACCACCCATAAGGTCAAAATCACGGGCTTCCAAAACAGCGGCACGCTTCTGATCGTCGAGGGGTTGGGCGGCACACCGATGACAAACGCGCCTTTTAGCCTCAACACCAAATATGAGGTGGGCCCACAATTTTTTACGCTCAACGGCATGCAATTCAACGCCGCCTATTCGTCCCCCACAGGCGTCGTGACGTCGTTTATATTCAGCGGCATGGACAAGGCAGGCTGCGCAACGACCGGGACTGCACAGCTGACGACGTCGCCGGATTGATTGCTCCATACACGCGCAAGCAAAAAGGATCGCCGGCCTGGACCGGCGATTTTTTTGTGGGCCATCAGACAGGCGCAGCTTGTTCATGTTGGAGCTAAATGCCGTCCCACGTGATTCGCCGGGTCTGAAGTGCCGGGTCGCCCTTCTTGCCCGTTGCCCTGCCCGCCCGGGCGCGCCATGCTGACGAAAAATCAGGCGCGCCCATGCTCACCAAAGCCGACGACTTTCCCGTCCATCAGCTCCCGGAGCCCATTGCCACCTCGGGCACCGACCGCAATTTCTACGACCGCTATTTCTTCAACGGCTACACGATGGACGGCCGAGTGTTCTTTGCGGCCGCGCTGGGTGTCTATCCGCACCTGAACGTAATGGATGCCGCGTTCTCGGTCATCGACAACGGCGTGCAGC
>JBEKLK010000049.1:14133-17325 GCA_050010235.1 Rhizomicrobium sp. | reverse complement strand
CGCTCGAAATCGTCAAGCGCGTGGGCAAGACGGCCGCCTATGCCGAGGATTTCCCGGCCTTCATCGTCAACCGCATCCTGCTGCCGATGATCAACGAGGCCGTCTACACGCTCTATGAAGGTGTCGGAAACGTCGATGCGATCGACACCGCCATGCGGCTGGGCGCCAACCATCCCATGGGCCCGCTGCAGCTGGCAGATTTTATCGGCCTCGATACCTGCCTCTCGGTGATGCAGGTGCTCTACGAGGGACTCGCGGATTCCAAATACCGCCCCTGTCCGCTGCTGGTGAAATATGTCGAAGCAGGCTGGCTCGGACGCAAGACCGGCCGCGGCTTCTACGACTATCGCGGCGAGCACCCGGTACCGACCCGGTAAGACGGGATCGGCAGACGGCCCCAGCGCAAAGTGTTCGCGATCGGCCGGGCGTGACGGGTCTGCAGGCGCGGGATTGAATCGGCCATCTTGGCGTTTTGACATTCACTGCGCCCGACACTATGCCCGCCGCATGAGCGACTATGTATCCGTCAATCGCGCCTTCTGGGACGAGTTGGCCGAGCGCCACGTCGAATCGGATTTCTATTCCACGGCACGCTTTCGCAAAGGCGAAATCATTCTCGATCCTCTCGTGCGCGAACGGATCGGAAATGTCGCAGGCAAGCGGCTCCTGCATCTGCAATGTCATTTCGGGCTGGACACGCTATCGCTCGCGCGCATGGGCGCCGATGTCACCGGCCTCGACTTTTCGCCCGTGGCCATCGACGCCGCGCGCATGCTGTCCCGCGAATGCGATGTGCCGGCAACATTCATTCAGTCCGATGTCCTGAAGGCGCCCGAAACGCTCACCGGTTTCGACATCGCATTCGCATCATGGGGCGCCATACCCTGGATTGGCGACATGACGCGCTGGATGCAGGTGGCGGCGCACGCGCTCAAACCCGGGGGCCGCCTCTTTCTCGCGGAAGGCCATCCCATGATGACGACCATCGACGAAGCGGTTGCGGCCGGTGCGCTGTTTCGGGTCCGTTACGATTACGATTCCCGCACGCCGCTCGAGCTGGAGCATCAGCAGGACTATGCCGGTCCCGGAACCTTGAAGGCGCACCGAAACGTGCAGTTCCTGCATGGCATGGCGACCATCCTCAACGCTGCGATATCGGCGGGGCTTTCGATCGCGCGCATCGAGGAGCTCGACAGGATTCCCTGGCAGGCTCTTCCCCAACTCGTAAAAGCCGATGACGAATACTGGAAGCTGCCGCACGGCGCGCCGCAAATTCCGCTTGCACTCGTCCTCTATGCCGTCAAGAAGTGAATCATGACCAGGCGTCTCGCCATCATCGGATTGGGCCAGCGCATTGCACATGTGGTGTGTGCGATGAAGGAAATGGGATGGCTGCTGGAGATCGTAGGTTATTCGGATCCGGCGCCCGTGGGCCTGCATATTCTCGCGGAGCAGGAAATTCCCCCCGGCCGCGCGTTCCTGAACACAAAAGCGCTCCTCGCGGCGGGTCCGTTCGACCTCGTGATGATCGGCTCGCCGAACCATCTGCATTACGAGCACCTGCTCGCAGCTTTCGAGGCCGGATATCCGATCTTCTGCGAGAAGCCGATCGTGCGCACCGAAGAGGAAACTTTCGCGCTCGCCCGCAGACTGGCCGACGGGCCCCTGCCGCCGCTTTACCTGGGCCTCGTCATGCGCTCGATGCCCATCGTGCGCGACGTGATCGCGCGCATCGATGCGGGAGAGATCGGCGAGATCGTCTCGATGGATACGACGGAGCATCTGCCGCCCGAGCATGGCGGCTATCTCGCGCGCAACTGGCGCCGCAAGCAGGAATGGGGCGGCTCCTTCATGCTCGACAAGGTGTGCCACGATTTCGATATTTTCGGCCGGCTGGTGGGCGCGCGGGCCGCGAAGGTCGCGAGCTTCGGCGGCAAGCGCATTTTTCACGCCGGACGCGAGAATGTCGCGCGCACCTATAGCGATGGCTCGGCCGCCTATGCGCTGCGCGACGCCGGCTGGGGTGCCGCCAATGACGCGTTCCATTCCGACATGGACGTGACGGATCATCAAACCGCGATTGTCGAATATGCCAATGGCGTGCAGCTGGCGTTCCATTCGAACAGCCATGTCAGCCTGACCGAGCGGCGCTGGTACATCGCGGGCACCGAAGGCACGCTCATCGCCGATCTGGTGCGCAACAAGCTGATGATCCGCGGCGCGCTCGATCTGGGCAAACCGGAACGTCGCGAATGGGGCGGGCTCACGGCCGACGCGCACAATGGCGCCGATCAGGCGATGGCTGTCGACCTGCTGGCCGCCGTCGAGGGGCGCGCGGAATTTCCCGTGACGGCGGAAGACTCCATGGAAGCGGGATTGACCGTCATGGCGATCGATCGCGCGATGCGGGAAAACGGCGTGGTGGATTGCGCGCCGATGTGGGCGGCCTATGACGCGGCGCGCGCCTCCAGCGATTTGAAATAGGCGATGGCTGCCGGATCGTCCCAGTCGGCCGGTCCGAGCGCATGGGCGATTTCGCGTCCCTGCGGGTCGAACAGCACCGTGAGCGGCAGGCCGAACGCGCCGAACACCTGCATCAGCCCGAGATCGGGATCGAAATAGCCGGTGAGAGCGGATGCATCATGCGCTTTCAGGAAGGCGAGCGTGTCGGCGGGATTTCCCCGTCCCACATTGACCGCCACAACCGCCAGTCCTCCGGGGGGCATGGCGCTCTGTAGTTTCGCCAATGCCGGCAATTCGCGCACGCAGGGGGCGCACCATGTCGCCCACAGATTGAGCAGAACATAGCGGCCCTTGAACGCGGCCAGCGTATGACGGCCGCCCCGGGCATCGGTGAACGCCACGACCGGCAATGTCGTGGGGGCGACCGGTTCCAGCTTCGCCAACGCGGCGGGAGGGCCCGGCGCATGGACAGGCCTTCCGAAGATCACATATAGAACGACCAGCGCCGCGCCCGCGACGACGGCAAGTCCGGCAAACTGCAAAGGGCGCAAACGAGGCATCGGCAAAGCCCATGACGGCGAACAAGATGTGGGGCGGGCGTTTCGCGCACGGCCCCGCAGGCATCATGGAGGAGATAAACGCCTCCGTCGAATTCGACAAACGGCTCGCCGTTCACGATATCGCGGGTTCGAAGGCCCATGCCCGGATGCTGGCCGCCCAGGGCATCAT
>JBEKLK010000049.1:0-14124 GCA_050010235.1 Rhizomicrobium sp. | reverse complement strand
TCGACCAGATCGAAGCCGACATCGCCGCGGGTCGCTTCGCATTCAAGCGCGAACTGGAAGACATCCATTTCAATATCGAATCCCGGCTCACCGAGATCGCAGGACCGGCCGGCGCCCGGCTGCACACCGCCCGCTCGCGCAACGATCAGGTGGCGACGGATTTCCGGCTTTGGGTGCGCGACGCCTGTGCGCGGGCTTCCGCCGGCTTGCTGAAGTTGCAACGCGCCTTGCTCGATCAAGCCGAGGCGCATGCCGGCACCATCATGCCCGGCTTCACGCATCTGCAGCCGGCCCAGCCCGTCACCTTCGGCCATCACTGCCTCGCCTATGTCGAGATGTTCGCCCGCGACCGCAGTCGCTTCGCCGATGCAAGCGCCCGCATGAACGAGAGCCCGCTGGGGGCAGCGGCGCTTGCGGGCACGCCTTATCCGATCGACCGCGAAGCGACGGCGAAGGCGCTGGGCTTCGCCCATCCCATGCGCAATTCGCTGGACGCCGTCGCCTCGCGCGATTTTGCGCTCGATTATCTCGCGTCGGCCACCATCGCGGCCACGCATCTGTCGCGCTTCGCCGAAGAGATCGTGCTGTGGATGTCGCCGTCGTTCGGATTCATCGCCTTGAGCGATGCGTTCACGACCGGCTCGTCCATCATGCCGCAGAAGCGCAACCCCGATGCGGCCGAACTCGTGCGCGGCAAGACGGGACGCATTCTGGGCGGGTTCGTGGCGCTCGCGACCGTGATGAAGGGCCTGGCGCTCGCCTATGCCAAGGATTTGCAGGAAGACAAGGAAGCGGTCTTCTCCGCTGCCGATGCGCTCGATCTGTCGATTGCGGCCATGGCCGGCATGGTGGCGGATTTGAAACCGAACGCCGCCGCCATGCGCCGCGCCGCGGAAACCGGATACCCGACGGCCACCGATCTGGCGGACTGGATCGTGCGGCAGGCGGGCAAGCCGTTCCGGGACGCGCATCGCATTGCCGGCGCAATCGTCAAGCGCGCCGAAGAATTGGGCGTGCCGCTCGACAAATTGCCCCTCGCGGAGATGCAGAAAATCGAACCCGCAATCACCGCAAAGGTATACGATGTCCTGACGCTGGACGCTTCGGTGAATGCACGCGCCAGTTTCGGCGGGACGGCGCCGGTGCGGGTGCGCGAGCAAGTGCAATTCTGGCGGGAGACGCTCACATGATCCTGCGCCTGTTCCTTGCCCTCGCGCTCGCGCTCGCGGTTTCCGGCTGCGGCACCAAGACCAATCTCGACCTGCCCAACGGCAAGCCCACGCCGAAAAGCCAGCACGATCCGTCCCAGCCGCCCAACCCCATCGTGCGATGAACCATTTCGCCTATCGCGCCGGGAAACTTTTCGCGGAAGACGTCGACCTGACCAAACTGGCCGAGGACGCCGGCACGCCGCTTTATGTCTATTCGACCGCGACGCTCGAGCGTCATTATCGCGTGTTCGCGAGCGCTTTTCCTGCCGGCACGCTGATCGCGTTTTCCGTCAAGGCGAACGGCAATCTCGCAGTCCTGAAGACGCTCGCACAACTGGGCGCGGGGGCCGATGTCGTGTCCGGCGGCGAATTGAAGAAAGCGCTGGCGGCGGGAATTCCGCCGGAGCGCATCGTCTTTTCCGGCGTGGGCAAGACGTCGCGCGAAATGAAGCTGGGCCTTGAAGCGGGCATCCATCAATTCAATGTCGAAAGCGAACCCGAACTCGACGCGCTCAACGACACGGCTCTCGCACTTGGCAAACGCGCACCGGTGACGATACGGGTCAATCCCGATGTCGACGCGCGCACGCACGCGAAGATCACCACGGGCACGTCGGAAACGAAATTCGGCATACCCTGGAGCCGCGTCCGCGACGCCTATGCGCGCGCCGGGAAACTCGCCGGCATCAGGATCGTCGGCGTCGACATGCATATCGGCAGCCAGGTCACCGAGCTTGGCCCCTTCGCGCAGGCCTTTGCGCGCATGGCCGAGCTGATCGACACGTTGCGCCGCGACGGCCACGAAATCACACGCGCCGATCTGGGCGGGGGGCTGGGTGTCCCCTACCGTCTGGAAGATCCGCCGCCGCCGGATCCCGAGGCCTATGCCCGCATCATTACCGGTCTGAACCGGGAGCTCGGCGTCGAACTGATCTTCGAGCCCGGCCGCCTGATCGCGGCGAATGCCGGAATCCTGCTGTCGCGGGTGATCTATGTGAAGGACGGCGAGGCCAAAAAATTCCTCATCATCGACGCCGCCATGAACGATCTGTTGCGGCCGGCGCTCTATGACGCCCATCACGACATTTTGTCCGTTAACGAAGCCGGGCCGGCGCGGCAGCGCTACGATATTGTGGGCCCGATTTGCGAGACGGCCGATCTGTTCGCGCATGACCGGGAGCTGCCGGTGCTCAAGAGCGGCGACCTGGTCGCCATCATGACGGCGGGAGCCTATGGCGCGGTGATGTCTTCCGCCTACAATGCGCGGCCGCCGGCAGCCGAAGTGCTGGTCAAAGGGGACGCATGGAGCGTCGTCCGGCCGCGAATGAGCGACGATGCCCTTGTTGAAATGGATCGCCTCCCTCCCTGGCTTGGACCGTAGCGAACGGTTCATCGCAGCCGCGCGCCTGTCGCTGTTGTGGGAGCGCATCTGGCCGGCCTTGTGGCCGGCGACCGGCATCGTCGGCGCGTTCGCCGCCGCGGCCCTGTTCGATCTGTTCGCGCGCATACCGGCATCGCTGCATCTGATCCTGCTTCTCGCCGCGTTGGGCCTGGCGGGATATTTTCTCGTCCGGAATTTCCGGCATTTCCGCGCGCCCGACTGGCAGGAAAGTGCGCGGCGCGTCGAACGCGACAGCGCGCTCGTCCATCGCCCGATCACCGAACGTCACGACCGGCTCGCGGCCGGCAGCGGCGATGCCGTGGCGGAGGCGTTGTGGCGCGTTCATATGAAACGGCTGTTGGCCGCGTTTCATCGCTTGCGGCTTCGCTTGCCGCAGCCGGGCCTTCCCGCGCGCGATCCCTATGCGCTGCGTTATGTCGTGCTGCTGCTGGTGGTGACGGGGTTCGCGATAGCCGGACCCGATTGGAGCCACAGGCTTGCAGCCGGCTTCACGCCGGATTCGAATGCGCCCACGTCGACCGCGTTGCTCGATGCCTGGATCACGCCGCCTGCCTATACGGGCGAAGCACCGATTTATCTGGAACGCACGGCGCAGAGCGACAAACCCATCGCCGTGCCGGCGGGTTCGGAACTGGTGTTGCGCGTGCACGAGGCCGCCGACAAACCCAGCCTGTCGCTCGACCCCACGCCCGACGGCGGCACGCCCAATTTCACCGGCACGTCCAATGAATATGGCGCCAATGTGCGGTTGACCGCCGACGAAGATGTGCGCGTGCGCGGCGACGGGCGCGCGCTGGGCCGCTGGCATATCAAAGCCGTCCGCGATCAGCCTCCGGTGATCGCGTTTGCGGCGCCCCCCAGCAAGACCGAGCGCAACGCGCTCAAGATTTCCTTCACGGCCGGCGACGATTACGGCGTTACAGGCGCGCGCGCGCTGATCCGCCCCGTGCGCGCGAACGGCAAAACCGTGATCTCCGTCGATCTGCCGCTCGCCGCAAGCTCGGCCCGGACGGTGACGCAAACCGTCTACACCGATCTGACGGAGAATCCGCTGGCCGGGCTCGATGTCGATATCGTTCTCGAAGCGAAGGACGGCGCGGGACAAACCGGACGCAGCCAGTCTGCGCGCTTCCGGCTGCCGGCGCGGGTGTTCACCAATCCGCTGGCGCGCGCGTTGATCGAGCAGCGGCAAAACCTCGCTTTGGGCGGCGACGGCGCAATCGCGAAAGCGGAACACACGCTGGAGGCGCTCACCATCGCGCCGGACCGTTTCTATGCCAATCAGGGCGGGCTGTATCTCTCCATCCGCACGGCCTATTGGGAATTGCGCACGGAGCGCGATGCCGGCGACGTCGAACAGGTCGAGGCGATGCTGTGGGAGATCGCCAGCGGCATCGAGCAGGGCGGGTTGCTCAGCGCCGCAGCACAGCTCCGCGAATTGCAACAACTCCTGTCGCAGGCTCTTGCGCAAGGCGCGCCCCAGGAAGTGATCGACGCGCTGCTGCAGCGTTATCGCGATGCGTTGGCGCGCTATCTGCAGATCCTGGCGGAGAATGCGCAACCGTCGAACGGCTCGCCGCCGGCCAACGCGAAAGAAGTGAGCGCCGAAGATTTCGAAAAGCTGTTGAAGGCGATCCAGCAATTGGCGCAGACGGGCTCGCGCGATCAGGCGCAGCAACTGCTCGCGATGATGCAAAGCCTGATCGAGAACATGCGCATGGCGAACGGGGGAGGCAAAGGCGACACGCCGGGAGACAAGGCGCTCAGCGGCGCGATCCAGAGCCTCAGCGACCTGACCGGCCGCCAGCGGCAATTACTCGACAAGACGCTGCGCGAAAAGATGGGCGCGGGCGATCCCAAGGACGGTGGCGGCAAGGGGCTCGCCGAGCAACAGGGCAAGCTGCGCGACGATCTCAACAAGGTGCTCAAGGGGCTCGGCGATCAGAAAATCCCGACGCCCGATTCATTGGGCCACGCCGGACACGAAATGGGCAATTCCCAGAACCAGCTGGGCTCGGACTCGTTCGACGGCGCAGGCGATGCGGAGAAGAACGCGCTCGACGACATGCGCCAGGCTGCGGGCGCGCTGGCGAAATCCCTGATGGAACAGAAGGGCCAGGGACAGGCACAGGGCAATTCGCACGAAGGCGAAGATCCACTGGGTCGCGCCGCAGGCGGCACCGGTCCCGATCTCGGCGAAGGCGTCAAGATTCCCGATCCTTCGGAATTGCAGCGCGCGCGTTCGATCCTGCAGGAACTCCGCCGCCGCGCCGCCGAACGCGGCCGTCCGCAACAGGAACTCGATTACATCGATCGGTTGCTGAAAGAGTTTTGAGCAGCTACGGACTGCGTCGCGTCTTCACATCTCTCCATGGGCGGGCTCGACCCGCCCACCCAGCGGGCGAGCGTCCGCGAGCCAAATACACTTCTAGATGCATCTCGAAATCTGGTCGCCGGCGCCGCGTTTTTCGCCGCGTGGACACGCGGCGGCTGGGTGGCCGGGTCACGCCCGGCCATGGAGAAAGTGAGAGTGCGTGCGTCGACGAAATCCGACTCGCGAAAACGCCAGCGATTGCGCGGTTTTCCGAGACATTATCAGGCGGAACAGGCCCTGTTCTTCGCCTGTTATTTTACCTGTTATCCGCCTGTTATCCGCATGCCGAACAGGCGAACCCGCCAAATTCCGAAATGGATTTCGCCCGACTTCGCAAACGGCCGCGCACGAATGACGAGAGCGGCGTGCCGAACGCAGATTTCCGGGATGACAAAATTCGTATGCTGCTTGATCAATTTCCGCAAGCGGGTTTTCGCGGCAACCGCAAAATAATTGGAACAATAATCGAATCTTTGCGAAGGACGCCGTGTCCAAGCTGTTGACCGAAAACAAATTTCGGCGCGGAAAAATAAAATCGGCATCGCAATCCGAAAATGTTTGCGCCAATCCTTACGGCATCACGCCGATATAGGGCAGACCTCGGCCTGCGCCGGCGTCGTCCATGCCATAGCCGACGATGAAGCCGGAAACGCCCGCAAAGGCTGTGTAATCGGCACGCAACACGGCGTCCTTGCGGCTCTTGTCGACGGCGACGACGGACGTCACCGAAGCGGCACCCGCGGCCAGAAACAATGCCCGCGCCTTCATCAGCGTGCGGCCGTGATCGAGCACGCCGTCGATCACCAGCACGTTCTTGCCCCGCGCATTTTCGCTCGGTCCCAGGATCATCGACACGTCGCCGCCGCTTTCGCGTTTCGAGCCGTAGCTGCGCAGCCACAGGATATCGACCGCGAGATCGAGCCCGTGCTGCGAAAGCGCGCGCAGCAGATCGGCCGCAAACATGAATCCGCCGACGAGAATGGGCGCCGCGATATCGGGCTTGGGTGTTGCCGCGGCGATCAGGCCCGCCAACGCGCTCACGCGCGCGGCGATGTCGCCCTCGGAGAAAAGCGGGATGGGCGAGGCCTTCACCCGTCTGATCCGCTGAAGCGGACTTCCAGATGCTTTACGCCGGAGGGCGGGCTCGACAGCCGCGTGCGGAAATCGACGCCTTCTCCCGGCTTGAGGGTCGCGGCAGCGGGCGAGAAGCTCCACTGATAAAGCGGCCGCTTGTCGTCGTCGATCAGCACGACGCTCAACGGCGGAACGGTCAGTTCGCGCTGCGTGATGTTGACCAGGCGGCCCGTGACGACGAGGACAAACTGGCCGTCCTCCTTCTCGATATGATCCGCGGGATCGACGATATCGATGCCGCGCGCATTCACCTTGAGACCGAGCGCCGAATAGAGCGAAGAGGATTCCGGCCACAGGGTCGCAATCTGCTGGCGATAGCTTTCGGCCGACCAGCCGATCAGAAGAACGATGAGGACGAGTCCGACCCATCCGGCGGCGAGGCCGGCGCGATGGGGCCAGGACGCAGGCGCGGTCCGATCCGGGATGTGTCGTGTGGGCGCGGCGGGCTGTGCGGGTGCATACGCCTCGCGCGGCGGCGCATAGGCTGCGCGCTGGGGCTCCTCCACCGGCCGAGGCGGAGCCGGCTCTTCCGCGGCAACATCGAGTTCGGGATCGGGTGGCGGCGCCGCCTGGAGCCAGACATGCGCGCACTTGGCGCACTTCACCTTGCGGCCCGGCGGCGCGAAAAGCGCCGCATCCGTCTGGTAGCGGGTTGCACATTGTGGGCAGGTGAGAATCATTCCGCCGCGCGCGCTGGAGCGGGAGGAAAATAGGCGCAATGACACAAGCGCCGCAAGGCTTTAGACGGCATGGTCAGGCTCCATATCTCTGACTATGTTCCCGCCCCATGGTTCGCTTCGAAAATGTCGGCATGCGCTATGGCCCGGGGCCTGAAGTCCTGCGCGACGTCACCTTCGTGCTGGAGGCGGGGTCCTTCACCTTCCTCACCGGGCCCTCCGGCGCCGGCAAATCGACCTTACTCAAACTGATATTCCTGGCCGAGCCGCCCTCGCGCGGCCTCGTCACCCTGTTCGGCAACGATCTGGCCACCACCAAGCGCTCCGCGTTTGCGGCGCTCCGGCGGCGCATCGGAGTGGTCTTCCAGGATTTCCGGCTGCTCGACCATCTCTCGGCCTTCGACAATGTCGCGTTGCCGCTGCGGCTGGCAGGCGGACGTCCCGACGATTACACGCAGGACGTGGAAGAACTGCTCGGCTGGGTGGGACTCGGCGACCGCATGCATGCGAGGCCGCCGACGCTCTCCGGCGGCGAGCAGCAGCGGGTCGCCATCGCGCGCGCCGTCGTCGCGCGACCCGATCTGCTTCTCGCCGACGAACCCACGGGCAATGTCGATGCGGAAATCGGCCAGCGGCTGATCAGATTGTTCGGCGAGTTGAACCGGCTGGGCACCACCGTGTTGATCGCAACCCATGACCGATCGCTGATCGAAGCGGCGCGCGCGCGCGAAATCCGGCTGGTCGACGGCAGGCTGGTGGAAATGCGGGCGGCCCGATCATGAGTGCACGCAAACGCGGACGCATCCTGCCACGCGAGGCGGGCGCTGCCCCTCTCGACGTCGTCATCGGGGTGATGGCGTTTCTCGCGGCTCTCGCGATCGGAGCGTCTCTGATCGCGGATCGCGCCGCCGAGGGCTGGCGTGCGGGACTCTCGGGCCGGTTGACGGTGCAGGTTTTGCCGCCCGAAAACGGCGCGCCGAATCCCGCGCTCGCCCAGGAGACGGATGCCGCACTCGCAGTGCTGCGCAGCACCGACGGCGTGGTGCATGCCGATGAAGTGTCCGAAGACGACACGTTGAAACTCGTCGAGCCCTGGCTCGGCTCCGGCGCCGTCGTCGCCGATCTGCCTCTCCCGCGATTGATCGACGCCACGCTCGTGCCGGGCGTGCGCATCGATCTCCCGGCGTTGACGCAAAGGCTCAAACAGGCTGCACCCGATTCCATGCTGGACGATCACAGTCACTGGATCGCGCGACTCAAGGGATTGGCGGACGCCGTCATCTGGTCGGCTTACGGAATTCTCGCGCTGATCGCGATCGCCACTGCGTCGGCCGTGGCGTTCGCCACGCGTGCGGGCCTCGAAGCGCATCACGACATCGTGTCCCTGCTGCACCAGATGGGTGCGCGGTCGGGTTTCATCGCGCGCGCGTTCGAATGGCACTATTTCATTTCGGCGCTTCTGGCCGGCCTGGTAGGCGCCGCTCTGGCGGGCATGTTTTTCGTGGCCGCGAGCGGGCTCGAATTTGTCGGCATCGAGCCGGTGCCCTTCCTGCCGCCATTGTCCCTCCAGCCGTCCGAATTGGGCTGGCTGATCGTGGTGCCCGCCGGATCGGCGTTCATCGCCTGGGCGACGGCCCGGCTGTCCGTGCTGGCGGCATTGCGTCGAATCTATTGAACCAAGCCCGCCCCGTGTACATTTACCATTGAGAGCGAATCGGGATTCGTCCGTGGCAGAAGCAGCGAGATCGCGCCCGCGCGCAACCGGTCTGATGGTCGCGCTGGCGCTTGTCGTCGCCTATGCCTTCGGCTTCGTCGTGTTCGTGTCCAGCATTCCCACCGGCATGAAACGGATCGATCGCGCCGACGGCATCGTCGCGCTGACGGGCGGGGACGTGCGGCTGATGGCGGCCGAATCCCTGTTCGAAGGCAAAGTGGGCAAACGCTTGCTGATCTCGGGCGTGCACCCGGGCACCACCAAGAGCGCCATCAAGCAGCTCGTGAATGGCGGGCCGCGATTCGACTGCTGCGCCGATCTCGGGTTCCAGGCGACCAACACACGCGGCAATGCGATCGAAGCCGCCGACTGGACGCGCGAACACCATTTCCACAGCCTCGTCGTCGTGACCGCGAATTATCATATGCCGCGCAGCCTGATCGAATTCGCCGATGTGATGCCGACCATCAAACTGTTGCCCTATCCCGTGCAGCAGGCTGATGTCGATCCGCAGAACTGGTGGAGCAACGGACACGTGTTTCGCGTGCTGCAGGGCGAATATGCCAAATATCTGGGAAGCCTCGTTGTGACGACGCTGTTCCCGAACGGACTTTCCGCCAATCGTCACGGCGATGCGCGCGGCAATTCATAACTCCATGACCTTTTTCCGCTCGACGTTGTTTCTCCTGTGGTTCGCCCTCATCACGCTGGTTCTATATTTGGGATTCCTGCCCGCGCTGCTCCTGCCGCGCCGTGCCGCCGTCATTGCGGGGCGCGCATGGGCCGGCGCGGCCTTGTGGGGCCTCAGGATATTCGCGGGTCTCGGATTCGAAGTGAGAGGGACGGCACCCCGCGGCGCCATTCTGGTCGCGTCGAAGCATATGAGCATGTGGGACACGCTTGCGCTCTATGTGCTGCTCGATGCGCCCATTATCGTGCTCAAGCGCGAGCTTCTGAACATCCCGTTTTACGGCTGGTATGCGCGCAAGGCCGGCGTGATCTCGATCGACCGCGGCGGACGCGCATCGGCACTGCGGCAGATGGCGGCCGATGCCAAGAAAGCGTTCGCAGCCGGCGACACCGTGATGATTTTTCCCGAAGGTCATCGCCAGCCTCCCGGCGCACCGCCCGATTACAAGCCCGGCGTGGCGATGCTTTACAGCCAATTCGGCGCGCCCTGCGTTCCCGTTGCGCTCAATTCGGGCCTGTTCTGGACGGGGCCCGGCGGATTTCTCAAGCGGAGCGGAACGATCGTCGTGGAATTCCTGCCGCCGATTCCGCCCGGATTGAAGCGGCCGGAGTTCATGCGCGAATTGCAGACGGGGATCGAAACCGCGACCGCGGCGCTGGTTGTCGAAGGTCGCAGGCAGCTTGTGGGCTGAGTCCTTTCGCAGCACCCCCTTCCGTCACGCGGCTGGCGCCGCGCGCCACCTTCCCCCGCTAGGGGCGAAGGCTAGGAAGAAGATTTGCCCTTCGCTATTTTTCTAACCTTCCCCCCTTTGCGGGGGAAGGTGGACGCCTCGCGCACTTCGCGAGGCGGACGGAAGGGGGGCCGCGCAAGGGCAACCCGAATCCGCTCTACTAAGTGTTCTTCTCTACAAACGCCCGAATGACCGGCAACGCGCGCGCGGGATCGTCGCGAAATGCGCCATGGCCGCAATGGTCGAACAGGCGCAACTCCGCGCGGCCCTTCGGCAGCGACGCCACGATCTCGCGGGCGAGATGCGGCGGCGTGATGGGATCGTCTTCGCCGCCCATCACCAGAACGGGGCATGAAATCTTCGCCAACGCCGCGCGATAATCCATCGTGCGGATCTCGCCGCCTGGAAGTGAAAAGTGGCGATACACTTCGAACCGCATGATGGCGCGCTGGCGCGCATTGGCGTCGTCGGGACGGGCCCCGCGATTGTAGAGCGGCATGCAGACCCGCATGTAATCGGCGACATCCGCATCCGCGGCCTTGTTCCAGAATCGTTCGGCGATGGCGCGGGCCTCGGGGCCGCCTTTCTGCGCAAAGATTTCCAGGCTGCCTTCGAGATCCATCCGTGCCGCCGTGCTCGACAGAATGAGCGCGCGCGGATGATCCGGATGCCGCGTGGCATAGGATTGCGCCACCATGCCGCCGAAGGATTGGCCGAGCACGATCGGGTGTTCGATCCCCAGCGCGTCGCAGAAGCCGCGGATGTCATCGCCCCATTGCGCGAGCGTCCAGGTCGCGGGATCGCTCGGCACGCTGCGGCCATTGCCGCGATGATCGAGATAGATCACTTGCGCGATGTCCGCGAAGCCGTCGAAGTCGCCCCGGAGGCCGCTATGGTCGAAACCGGGTCCACCGTGGAGCACGAGGAAGGTGGGTTTCTCGTGCATGCGCGGACCATCGGCCGCGAGCTTGGAGCCCACGACGTCGAAGAATATCTTTTGTCCATTGACGGCGACGAACATCGTAGCTCCTGCGGGTGATGCAAATTTCCGGCGCAGTGCGCACTCTAGCGGCGGCACTATATCGCCTTCAAGTCTCGCGTTCGCAGACCGACTTGCGAAAACCCCGTTTCCGGGATAGTATTACCTGGCGCATTTTGTGTAATACCGGAGCCGCCCCCGTGACGACCATGACCAGCAAAGGACAAGTCACCATCCCCAAGCGCATGCGCCAAACGCTAGGCCTCAAGCCGGGCAGCGAGGTCGGATTCGAGCTTGTGAACGGCCAGGTGGTGGTCAAAAAGGCTGCGAGGACAGGAAAGAGCAAGTTCGCAAAAGTCAGGGGCACGCTCAGAGATCGGCTTTCGACGGATCAGATTCTGTCGCTGCTCAGGGGCGACTGAACGTTGATCCTCGTCGACACCAGCGTATTGCTCGACGTACTGAAAGACGATCCGCAATGGGCCGACTGGTCGCAAGGCGCGTTGGAAGCAGCAGCAAGCCGGGACGAACTTGTCATCAACGACATCGTCTACGCCGAGTTGTCGACGCGATATACCCGCATCGAAGCGCTCGATGCAGCGTTGGTCGCAATGTCTCTGGGGCATTCGGATATTCCGCGTGCGGCCCTGTTCCTGGCGGGCAAGGCGTTTCTGCGCTATCGCGCGCGCGGTGGGACGAAAACCGGCGTCCTTTCGGATTTTTTCATCGGCGCGCACGCGGCGGTCGAGCGCGCGCCGTTGCTGACGCGGGATGTCGAAAGGGTTCGAGCCTATTTTCCAGCGGTCGACATGATTGCGCCATAGGCTCGAGATTTCGCTTGGGGGAGAAATTCGAGGCAATCATCATTGCGTTCGATACGATTTTTACACGGTCCCGTTCGGCGGCGCAATGAACCGAATTCTCAATTGTCGCGCGTCAGCACGACGTGAAGCGCGCCGTTGGTCGGCACGTGCTCGCTGCACCGGTAGCCCAGTTTCAACACATCGATTTCGGCTAAGAGATTTTCTCCCGAACCGAGCAGCACGGGCGACAGGGCCAAATGCATGTCATCGATGAGCTTCGCCTGAAGATATTGCCGGATGGTGGCGACTCCGCCGCCCAGCCGGACGTCTTTGCCGCCGGCCGCGTCGCTCGCGCGTTTCAACGCCGCGTGAATGCCGTCGGCGACGAAATGGAAGACGGTGCCGCCTTCCATCTCGAAGGACGGGCGCGGATGGTTCGTCAGGACGAACACCGGCGTGCGAAACGGGGGATTGTCTCCCCACCATCCCTTCCACGCCTCGTCGCGCCACGGGCCCCGGTAGGGACCGAACATGTTCCGCCCCATGATCCAGGCGCCGATATTGTCGAAGCCGCGCGCCGCGAAATCGTCGTCGACACCGGTCTGGCCCCCGTCGCGCCCGGTGATGCGCGCAAAGGTTTTCGTTTCGAAGAACCATTGCTGCATCGCCGTCGCCCCGACACCCATCGGGTTGGCAAGATCCTGGTCCGGTCCCGCACCGTATCCGTCGAGAGAGACGGCGAAACTGTGCACGCGCAATCTGGTCATGTTTCCCTCCAACGATCGGCCCGACGAACGACCGGGCGAATTACCAATCCTCTTTCAGCTCAGCCTCGAACCTGTCGAATTGGCCGCTTGTGCCCTCCCGGCGCTCGCGGCCGCCTTCGTCTTCCCAATCGTCGAGATTGACGAGCTGTTCGGTGAAGATCATTTGCGTGCCCTTGCCCACTTGCTTGAACTCGACGGTCGCCAACGACACGGTGATGTGCCGTTCGCTCAGATGCATGTCGTAGGAATAGACGATACGCGCTTCGGGGACGATGTCGTAATAGAGGCTGTTGAAGATCGTGACGATTCCGTTGGGCAATCGCCCGCTTGTGTGTTCCCGCCCGCCCACACGGAAATCCATGCGGCGCTCCACCAGCTCCCATATTCCCGGAGGGCCGACGAACCAGCGCGATTTGGCGTCGATATCGGACCACGCCTTGAAGACGCGCGAAACCGGTGCATCGAATGTGCGGTCGAGGACGATGGTGGCGTGCTGGGTCTTGTGCATCATTTTCTCCGTCGTTTCGGTTTCGGCTTTTCGTCCGCCAGATAATCCGCCAGGCGGTCGAAGCGCCGCTCCCAGACGGCGCGGCGCTTTGCGATCCAGTTTTCGGCGGCGCCGAGCGCCCCGTCGTCGACGCGGCAGGTTCGGACGCGTCCCGATTTTTCCGAACGCACAAGGCCGCTCGTTTCCAGCACATCGAGATGCTGCATCACGGCCGGCAGCGACATCGCGAGCGGGCGGGCAAGTTCGCTGACCGACGCTGGACTTCGGCTCAGTCTTTCCATCATGGCGCGGCGCGCCGGATCCGCCAGCGCCTGGAAGACAAGATCGAGCGGTTCCTGATAGTTAAGCATACACTTAAGTATCATGATGCGCGGCACGCCTGCAAGCGGGATTCGGACTCTCGTGTGAAAATTGCCGCTTGACTCCGGAGGGCTTCGGTCATATTAAACCAACAGGTTACTTAACTGACTGGTTAATTCATGACGCCCGACCGGCTCAGCATCAAATTCGCGGCCCTCGCCGACTCCACGCGGCGCGCCATCCTGGCGCGGCTCACTTTGGGCGAGACCTCCGTGACCGATTTGGCCGAACCGTTCGACATGAGCCTTCCGGCCGTGTCGAAACATCTCAAGGTCCTCGAACATGCGGGGTTCATTTCGCGCAGCCGCGACGCACAATGGCGCCCCTGCCGCATCGAGCCCCAGGCGCTCAAGGATGTGGACGATTGGCTGGAGAGCTATCGTCGCTTCTGGGAGGAGCGCTTCGACCGGCTCGACGTTTATCTGAAGCAAATCCAGGCGAAGGAGAAGAAACATGGCCCCAAGAAACGGAAATAGCGCCGTGCTCGACGATCGCACGCTCACCATCACGCGCCTGTTCGATGCGCCGCGCGATCTGGTCTTCAAGGCGTGGACGGATCCCGCGATGAGCGGCCAATGGATGGGGCCGCGTCATTATCCGGCGTTCCATGTCGAAGGCGATGTGCGCACCGGCGGCACATGGCGCATCGGTTTGCGCGAAGCCGACGGCAGCAAGGAGCGTTGGCAGGGCGGCGTCTATCGCGAAGTCTCCCCGCCGCAACGCCTGGTGTTCACCTCCGCATGGGACCAGGACGACGGATCGCGCGGACCGGAA
>JBEKLK010000048.1:0-20423 GCA_050010235.1 Rhizomicrobium sp. | reverse complement strand
TCCGAAGCCGGCTTCGAACACGATGTCGCCGATACCACGATGGCGGGATCGGGGGCTCGTCAGCGCGCGGTACACAAGCACCAGCCGCCGTCCCAACACATACTCGGAAAAGGTCGTGCCTTCGCTCTCGAATAGCCGCTGTACCTGCCGCGGCGACAGCCCATTGCTGCGGGCGACCTCGCCGACCGTGAGTTCGTGCCGGGTCACGTGCTGCGCGATATGGGTCTTGATCGCCGCCAATCGGCCGGCCCGCAAACCGCCCTGGTCGGCAAAATCGACGTTTTCCCGGGTCGGGTTCAGGAGCAGCGAAACAAGATCGTAGGTGTGAGACACGACCCGCCGGCGCAGCTCCGCGCTTTCGAGCGGCTGCGAATCGAAAAGACGCGCGTAGTTCAGCAGCAACTGGAGCGTCTCGTTCTGGCGGGGTATTTTGTAGGCCACCTGGTCATAGAGATTCGGCGCTGAGGGCGCGACGGATGCGCCGGGAAAACGCAAGCACATCATCCTTCCCTTTGACAGTTTGTTGTAGGTGGCGGGTTCGGCGCACGACATCAGATAGGCGTCGCCATCCTGAAGTGTCACGTCGCGTCCACGCTGCGATGCGTTGACGGTGCCTTCGCCGTTCACGACCAGGAGAAAGTCGTCATTGTCGTTCGTTACGATCTGGCGCGCCCGGTGATTGACCGAGGGACCGACGGAGCCCGAGCCGATCCGCAGCCCCGGCAGAATTCTCAACGTCACGTCGGCCTCATAGGGGGCATCGGAAAGGGCGTCGACCGACACGCGAAGAAGCTTGCGCGACAGGATTTCCCGCCAATAGTCGACGCGCGCGTGCGGCGCCACGCGGTTGGTCGAGAAATGCAACAAATGAAAATCGACCGGCGGACCGTCCATACCCCAAATCCCTCGAACCTTACGCGGGAGTTCCCAGCGGTGAAGCGAAAATGAGGTTGCGCCTGCCGGAGGTCAAGGTATGCCATGTCGCGACCGGGCAAACATGTCGTTTCAAGACAAACGATTTTTCGGCGGTGTGGCCGGACGCATAACCGCATAAGCCCCGCGCAGCTACTGCGCTGTGGATTTGTTGCAGTGATAACAATCGGTTAGCGAGCGACGCGGGGTTGGTAACCAGGTTCATCGAAGTTTTCGGCTTTGAGACGCCGAGGTCGCTCTACGCCAAGGGAGTCGTTTGCGGCCAAGCGGCAACGCGATGGCGCATCTAGCATCGAATATTCGGACGCGAGCCGATCCTCCGGGAAGGCGACGGAGTGCGGCAGAGAGATCGATGCGATCGACAGCAGAGAAGTTTGATCATGTTCCCCATCACAACCCGACTTTCTTCGAATTCGCCTTCGCATAAGGTCGGGTCGTGACGGCGCCGGTCCGGCCTGCGGTCCCCTACACCGCAACGCCGGACCGGTTGCCGTAAGATTTCGAAGCGTTGTCGCCATATCCAAGATTTTCGAATGTTCCGGCGGCGTAGGCACAATCCGTCGTTTCACGCCAAGAAATTCCACATACGCCAGGCATTTATGCCCGTCCGAACTTTGCGACTCGAACGGGCAATCTGGGTCGCGTTCCGTGTGTTCCCTGCGGCCCTTACAATGAGGTGATGTGGTGTCCCTGGTCCTGACTGAATCTTATGGTGACAAAGATAACAACGACTATGGATCTCCGGCTTCGAACGATTCCGGAGTCCTGGATTCCGGATTCGGCGGCGCGTCCAGCCCCTTGAACTCGATCATCGACAAGCCAATCGTCGTCACCCAGACAACCAATTATACCCATTACGAACTTGGCAATAATTCCACCGTGCAATTCGAGACGGGCGCCGCTTCGACCGCGACTTTCCTGGAGACGCAATTCAACGATCCGGGACAGATCGACCCCAATGCATTGATCATCGGCGACAGCCATGCCGATACCGTCGCTGTCAACATCACGAGCACGAATTATTATGGGGGGTGGGGCTTCACGGGGACGAGTCTCCAGCTCGAGAACTGGACGAGCGCGGACAAGTTCGTCATCACGCTCGATGGCGCAAATGTGCCCGCCGGAGCGTATGTCGACATCGAAGGAACAAGCGGAAACGACGTCTTCAATCTCGGCGCCTACTTCAATTACGACACGACCGTCGACGGCGAAGGGGGATACAACACGCTGAAGATCGCGGAGAATTACATCGGCAATCTGGATACGATATCGAACATCGAGCAGCTCGATCTTGCCGGAGGCTTCAGTTATGAAATCGGGACCGGGTCGAACACCGTTCCAACCGGGCAAACCCTGACCATCGACGCGTCCGCGCTTGGCGCCGGCGATTCTTTGGATTTCATCGCAAGCGACGACGCCACGGGCAGATATATCTTCGACGGTGGAGCGGGCACGAACGATATCTCGTTGAACAATCAGGCCGATATCGTGAATTGTGGCACCGGCACAAACGACATCTATGATTTTGACGGGGAGCTGGCGGCCGGCGCGCGCATCGTGGGTGCCGGAAATACGACTCTCGAACTCGCCGGCGACTATTCCGCGGGCTACACGTTCGGCGCGCACAGCTTTACAAACGTCACGCAGCTCAATCTGGATGGCGGGTTCAGCTACAAACTCACGACGAACGACGCCAACGTCGCGGCCGGCGCGACTCTCTATGTCGAGGCCCCCACGCTCGGTACCGGGGATTCCCTGTATTTTAACGGCTCACACGAAACCGACGGCCATTTCGTTATCAACGGCGGCGCTGGAATGAATACGCTGCTTGGCGGCGCCCAAGGCGACACATTCGAGTTCGATGGCACCGGTACGTTCACTGCGGCCGACCGCATCAACGGCGAAGGCGGCGACAATACCTTATTCCTCAACGGCGACTATTCGGCCGGCTTGAAGTTCGAGTCGGCAACCATCACCAACATACAGAACATTCAACTGTCAGCGGGGGACAGCTACGATCTGACCATGGCCGACGGCAATGTCGCGGCGGGACAAACGCTGATGATCAGCGGAAGCGCGCTGGAAGCCGCGGATACACTCATCTTCAACGGCTCGAAGGAGACGAATGGCAATTTTATCATCTATGGCGGCGCGGGCAACGACACGCTGACGGGTGGCTCCGGCAACGATACATTCATCGGCGGCGGCGGCGCAGACACCATGACCGGCGGCGCCGGAGATAACATCTTCGCCTACGATTATGTAAGCGACTCGACGAGCACCGCCCACGACACGATCGTCGGTTTCAATGCGCAGACGGATGAATTCGACTTGCAGAACCTCTTGCAAAACCCCCTCGCTATCGACGCGGCGGTCACCGCAGGCATCTTGCGGAGCGTCGATTTCGATTCCGATCTCGCCCACGCTGTCGGCGTAAACCAGTTGCATGCAGGCGACGCAGTGCTGTTTACGCCCAGTTCCGGCAACCTCGCCGGGCATACCTTTCTCGTGATCGACGAAAACGGTGTGGCCGGTTACCAGGCCGGTCAAGACATCGTCATCGAACTCAACGGCGCAACCAATCTATCGCAATTCAGCCTTGCGAATTTCCACGGGTAGCAACACCGGACAGCCCGCGTCTTACGATGCACCAACCCAATTGCCGTGGAAGCCGAACGGGACGCGGCGCGGCAACGACGCGGTCGCGATCGGGCCCGCTGCGACATTCTGCGCGTCGAACACGATGAAGTCGCTGCGGTTTTCCGCGCCGCGATAGGCGACCGCCACCAGCAGACCGTCGCCTTCGCCGGCAGTGGCCGAGCGCGGCACGAACACCGGCTCGCCGACGGCATCGCCCTTGGGAAGAGTGTGCATCGATTTTTTCCCCGTCGCGAAGTCGATATGGGCGATCGCGTCGAACTTGACGTCGGTGACGTTGCGCGAGTTCGCCGCGAAATAACCATGGCGATAAGGAAGGCCGGCGCGGCGTTCGTCGAGCCGGGGAAATTCGCCGGCCGAATCGTCGATATAGGCGCGCGCGATCGTGTCGGTCTTGCCGGAAAGATCGAAGGTCCAGCGGCACAGCCGCGCGGATGCCGGCGTGCCGGGCGAGCCGTCCGCATTGGGAAACAGCGGCGCGTTCTCATACTGCATGACGTCGGCGTGAATCTTGTCGCCGTCCTCCCACATATTCATGGGGTGAAACACATAGCAGGGATCGGTGGTGAACCACCGCATTGTGTCGACGCCGGCATCGCGCCGCATCAGTCCGATATGGGAGCCTTTCCCGGGCTCCCAGGCGAAAGCGGGGCCGCCGCCCATCACGCGTTCGAGGTTCCCTGTCAACGGCAACACGGGAAACATCACGTAGTTCTTCGTCACGAAGAAATCATGCACCATGCTGGAATAAGGCGCCTGGAACATGTCGAGGCGCGTGACTTTCCCGGTCTTGTCGACGACGCCATACGCAATGTTGTTCGTGAAAAAGCCTTCGCCGGCCATGTAGCCGAAGAACACCATCTCGCCCGTCTCGGGATCGAATTTCGGATGTGCGGTGAAGCGATTGGCTTTGCCCGCATAGGGAATATAGCCGCGCGGATCGAGCGTTTTCGCGTCGAGCTCGAACGGTTGATGGCCCTCTTCCAGCGCCAGCAGGCGTCCGGCATGAAAGACGATGTTGGTGTTGGCGACACCGCTGTCTTGGCCCAGCGCGGACGGATCCGTCGTCATGGGATTGCCGAACGTGCCGAACAGCGCCTGGCCTGCTGCGTGTTCCAATTCCCATTTCGGCGTGCGGACCCAGCGGTTGCGATAGGAGATTTTTCCGTCGGCCACGCGGAACGCATGGATCATCCCGTCACCGGCGAACCAATGGTAGTGGTCGTCGCGCGGCGGAAATTGCGGATTGGGTCCCGTGCGATAATAGGTGCCCGCGAGTTCGCGGGGCAGCGCGCCCGTCAGCGGCAGATCGGCGAAGTCGTCTTCCGTCGCGATCGGCGCGAAATTTCCGGAGAGATAGGGATTGATGCGGGCGGGCGCGTTCATGTCATCCTCCATCGGCTTTATAATTTACGTTGTAAATTTATAGCGTAAGCGATAGACCATTGCAAGTCCTTTCTTGAGAGGTTGCACCCTGCCCCGAGCCCTGTCCAAGCCGGAAGTGGCCGAATTCCGCGAACGCCTGTGCGAAGTCGCCACCGGGCTGTTCGCCGAGCGCGGTTCCGAAGGCTTTTCCATGCGCGAGCTCGCGACTGCGCTGGGCGTCAGCCCCATGACTCCCTACCGCTATTTCCGGGACAAGGACGACATGCTGGCCGCGGTCCGGGCCCGCGCCTTCGACCGGTTTGCCGCTGTGCTGGAACAGGCCTTTGCAAAGCCGGGAAGTGCTGTGGAGCGCGCCGCGGCGGTCGGCGACGCTTATGTGAAGTTCGCGTTCGGGGAACCTCAATCCTACCGGATGATGTTCGATCTCTCGCAGCCCGGCGAAGAAAAATATCCCGACCTCATGCGCGCGACGGCGCGGGCTCGCGCGACCATGACCCAGCACATTCCCGGACTGATCGAGCAAGGCCTTCTCGAAGGTAACCCGGATGAAATCGGGCATGTTTTCTGGGCGACGATACATGGCGCGGTCGTGCTGCAGCTGGCCGGGAAACTGACGCGCGAATTCGATTTCGATCGCATTCTGGACGCCGCAACGCGCGCCCTGGTCGAAGGTTTCCAGCCCAAGCGCATTTCCTGAATGTCCGATCCATGCGTTTTCGACATGGTCGGCCATGCTTGAAAAAAGCCTGCTTAAGCAGTAATTGCTTTGGCAGCTGCAAATCCCGACGGGTGACCGATGGCCGCTTACTACCGTCCCGAAAGCTTTTGTGCCCGCGATTGCGTCGGTTATCTGGTCGCCCGTGTCCATGGCCTGATGCGACCGCAGATCGAGGCCGTGTTCGACAAGCAGGATCTCTCCTTTTCGCAATGGCGCGTACTGATGTGCCTGCGCGATGGTCTCGCCAGCACCTGCGCGGACATTGCGCGCGAACTCTCACATGACAGCGGCTCGCTCACACGTCTTGTCGACCAGCTCGACCAGCGCGGCCTGATCCGGCGCACGCGCGATCGCAAGGACCGCAGGGTGGTGACGCTTGCGCTCACGGCCTCCGGACGTGCGGCGGTCAGTGCCGTGCTGCCCGACGTCGTCGCGCACTGCAATGACCTGCTCAAGGATTTTTCGCACGGCGAAGTGAAAACGCTCATCGCGCTGCTCACGCGTTTGCTGGTAAGGACCGCCGAGATCGAAAAAGGCGTGAGCGAGGCCGCTGCCTCAAGCCGGGAGCGCGCGGCATGATGCGTCTGCTCGCTCTTTGCGCGGCCGGATTGATTGTCTCGGCCTGCGTTCCGTCCGACATCGTTCCGCAGACGAACGCGATTGCCGATTCCTCGCTCGGCCTCGGCGAAACGCCGGCGCCACCCGTCGCGCAAGAATGGTGGAAGGCTTTTGGCGATCCGCAGCTGGACCGGCTGGCCGACGCAGCACTCACGGGCAATCCCACGCTCGAGGACGCGCTGGCGCGCCTGCGCGCGGCCCAGGCCGAAATCGACAGCGCGCGGTCGCAACTTTACCCGCAAGTGACATATCAAGCCGAAGACCAGCTGCAACGTTTCAGCCGCAACTACATCATTCCTCCGCCTTTTGCCGGCACCACGAATTGGATGGGAACGGAAGAAGCCAATCTTTCGTGGAACCTCGATTTCTGGGGCAAACAGGCCTCACAGATCCGCAAGGCCAAGGCGCTTGCCCGCGCAGCGGAATATGACGCGGCGGGAGCACGCCTCGCGCTCGCGGGTGCGCTTGCGCAGGCCTATATCGGCCTCGATCGCGCCTACAAGCTGGGTGACGTCGCCGCGGACAACCAAAAGGAGCAGCAGGAACTGGTTTCGCTGACGGACAGGCGCGTGAAGAGCGGCCTGGACAGTCTGGTGGAGCAGAAGGAGGCCGATGCGCTTCTGGCGCAGGCGCATCAATATCGCGAGCAGGCCGATGCCGCGCGCGAGGTTGCGGTCCATGAAATCGCGGCGCTGATCGGCCACGGTGCCGATGTCTATGGAAGCATCGGGCGGCCGAGTGTGAAGCTCGACACGGCTTTGGCGCTGCCGAATGAATTGCCGGCCGATCTTCTGGGCCGCAGGCCGGATGTGCTCGCGGCGCGCGCGCGCATTCAGGCGATGATTGCGGGACGGAAGGTGGCGGCCGCCGAATTTTATCCCGATGTCGATCTGCTCGGTTTTGCCGGCACGGCTGCGATCGGCCTGGCACCGCTGTTCCGCCTCACTTCGGCCGCCTACGGCGCCGGACCCGCCATCACCTTGCCGATCTTCGACGCCGGCAAATTGCGCTCGGAATATGCCGTGTCGACTGCCGATCTCGATCAGGCCGTCGCCGATTACAATGGCACGCTTACGGGCGCGGTGCGGCAGACGGCCGACGCGTTGACGCAGATCCGTTCGCTGGATCGCCAGGCGGCCGATCAAGAATCGCTACTCGCCGACACGAGCCAGGGTTATCGCATGGCTGAGACGCGCTACCGCACCGGCCTGACAAATCAGTTGACTGTATTCAATGCGGAAACGGTATTCCTCCAGGCTCGCGAGCAACAGGTCGCGCTTGACGCCGACAGCGTCACACAGCGCGTCACTCTGCTGCTTGCCGTGGGGGGAGGCTTCGATCCGAAAAACTCCAATCCGGCACAAACCCATTCAAACCAGGATGTCGCGCCATGAGCGATGCGCCTTCGCCTTCCGGTTACTCCCCGCGTCAACGCGCGCTCGGCCTTGTCGCGGTCGTGGTGGTGTTGGGCATCCTCGCGTGGGGCGCTTACTGGCTTTTCTACGGACGTTATTTCGAATCGACGGACGATGCCTATGTCGGCGGCGATGTGGTTGCGATCACCAGCCGCGAAGCGGGCACGATCCTGACCATTCACGCGGACAACACGCAATTCGTGCGCCGGGGACAGGTGATCATCGATATCGATCCCGCCAATGCGCTGGTGGGCATGCAATCCGCGGAAGCGGGCCTCGCCCAGACGGTCCGCCAGACGCGCGCGCTCTTCTCCAAGGCGGATCAGTTGCGCGCACAGATTTCGCAAGCACGCATTCAGCTTGCTCAGGCGCAGGACGACTATCGCCGGCGCAAGGAAGCTTCGACCGACGGCTCGGTGTCGCGTGAAGACGTTTCCCATGCGAGCGATGCGACCGCGCAGGCGAAGGCGGCGCTGGTCGTCGCCCAGACGGCACTCGCGCAAACCCTGGCGCAAATCCAGGGCACGACCATTTCCACCAATCCCGATGTGCTGGCCGCGGCCGCGAAGCTGCGCAACGCATCCCTCGTCCTCGACCACATGCACCTCCTGGCGCCGGTAGACGGCGTCGTGGCGCAGCGCACCGTGCAGGTCGGCGAAGAAATCGCTCCTGGAACGCCGCTGCTGGCCATCGTGCCGCTCGACACTGTGTGGGTGGACGCGAATTTCAAGGAAGTGCAATTGACCCGCATGCGGGTGGGCCAGCCCGTCACGCTCACCGCCGACATCTATGGCAGCGGCGTGACCTATCACGGCTATGTCGCGGGACTTTCGCCGGGCAGTGGCGCGGCGTTTGCGCTTCTACCGCCGCAGAACGCATCGGGCAACTGGATCAAGATCGTGCAGCGGGTGCCGGTGCGCATCAAGATCGATCCGGCCGACCTGAAAGCGCATCCGTTGCGGGTGAGCCTATCCGTCGACGTGGTTGTCGATGTGCGAGACGAATCCGGCCCGGCGATCGCCGCGCGCGCCGAGCCGCATGCCTTCGAAGAAGAGGCGATCCCGCATGACGGCCGTCCCGTCGAAGCGCTGATCGCGAAGATCATTGCCGAAAATTCGGGACCCTCGTCGAACGGCGACACGGCCCCATGAGTTCTCCCGGCGCGCCGGCCCAAGCTGCGCCGCTCAAAGGCGTCGCGCTGACGGTGACGGCGCTCGCGCTGGCGCTGGGTACCTTCATGCAAGTGCTCGATACGACCATCGCGAACGTCTCGTTGCCCACAATCGCCGGCAATCTCGGTGTCAGCGCCGACCAGGGCACCTGGGTCATCACGTCTTTCGCGGTGTCCAACGGCATCGGTGTGCCCCTCACGGGCTGGCTGATGGGCCGCTACGGCGTGGTGCGCGTGTTCGTGCTGTCGGTTCTCTTCTTTACCGTGGCGTCGTTTCTGTGCGGCATGGCGTGGAGCCTCAATTCGCTCGTCATCTTCCGCGTGCTTCAAGGCGGCATTTCGGGGCCCATGATTCCCGGATCGCAGGCGCTGCTGATCGCAATCTTTCCGCCCCAGAGGCGCGCCACGGCGCTCGGCATCTGGTCGATGACCACGCTCGTGGCGCCGATCTGCGGCCCGATCCTGGGAGGCTATATCTGCGACAATTTCAGCTGGGGCTGGATATTCTTCATCAACGTGCCGGTGGGCTTGCTGTGTGCGTTCCTGTGCTGGCGCAATCTCGCGGCGCGCGAAACCCCGGTGCGCAAACTGCCCATCGACGGCATCGGGCTCGGTCTCCTCGTGATCTGGGTCGGCTCGTTGCAAGTGATGCTCGACACCGGCAAGGATGCGGACTGGTTCGCCTCGACGCAAATCGTGATCCTGGCGCTCGTGGCAGCCGTCCTCTGCATCGTGTGGATCATCTGGGAATGGACCGACAAACATCCCATCGTCGATTTGTCCCTGTTCAAGAACCGCAATCTCGCGCTCGGCACGCTGGCATTGTGTCTCGGTTACGCGATATTCTTTGCCAATATCCTGCTTCTGCCGCTGTGGCTGCAGACGCAATTGGGCTACACCGCGACCTGGGCCGGCCTTGTTGCGGCACCCAGCGGGGTCGTCGCCGTGGTGTTGACTCCCATCAACGCGCGGCTGATGTCGCGCTTCGATGCACGGTTGACGGCGTCGCTGGCTTTTGTTGCGTTCGCGATCTCCTATTTCATGCGTGCAGGTCTCACCACCGATGCGAGCTTCGCCGCGTTCGTGCTGCCATTGCTTGTACAGGGTGTTGCGATGAGCATGTTCTTCGTCGCTATGCTCACCATTTCGCTCGACGGTGTCGCGCCGCAGCGAATTCCTTCGGCTACCGGCCTGACCAATTTCGCCCGCATCACGGCCGGTGCTTTCGCCGCCTCGATCACGACCACGTTGTGGGATCGTCGCGAGGCGCTGCATCAGAGCCAACTTGTGGAAACGTCCACCCGATTCAATCCCGCGATGCAACACGCGAGCGCCGCGCTACATGCGCTTGGCTTCAGCGATGCACAGGGCTACGGCGTATTGATGCGCAATCTGGTCGGCCAGGCCTATCTTCTGGCAGCGGACGATCTGTTCTGGATATCGGCGTGGATCAGCCTCGCGATGATTCCGATCATCTGGCTCTCGCGCCGCGCGGTCAGCGGCGGCGGAGTCGCCGCCGGGGCGGATTGAGGGCCACGCGAACGGGGCCTCCAAGCAACAACTCATTTGTGAGAATTGTTCTTTGACGGCGTCGTAATGCGGCTAATATCGGTCGGGTCGTTGTCATTTACTTCCCAGGCCGCGGACGTTGCCGCTCGCAGCCCTATCATAAAGGTCAGAGAGTGACTTCCATCCTGTTCCACAATGCGCGGCTGTTTGACGGCGAAACGGATCACCTCCTCGAAGGCATCAGTGTTTTCGTCGAGGACGATCGCATTCGCGAAGTTTCCGACCGCAACATCGTGAGCGCCTCGGCGCAGACCATCGATCTCGGCGGGCGGACGCTCATGCCCGGATTGATCGACGCGCATTTTCACGCCTACGCCACGGCGCTCGATCTCGGCAAGGCCGAGCAAACGCCGCGCTCGCTGCACGCGCTCGAAGCGCATATTCTGCTGGAAAACGCACTCGCGCGCGGATTCACCACCGTGCGCGATGCGGCCGGCGCGGATTATGGCTTGGCGCAGGCGACAGAGCGCGGTCTGATCAAGGGACCCCGCATTTTCTATTCGGGCCGGGCGATCACGCAAACCGGTGGCCATGGCGATTCGCGCGCGCAAAGCGTGGAAGGTTGTGCCTGCACGTCAAACGTTCTCAGCTGGGTGGCGGATGGTCCGGAAGAAGTTCGCAAGGCGGCGCGGGAAGAGCTGCGCAAGGGCGCCAACCAGATCAAGATTTTCGTGTCGGGCGGAATCTCGTCCCCCAGCGATCCGGTCTGGATGCCGCAATTCAGCGACGAAGAAATCAAGGCGGCCGTGGCCGAAGCGGCCTCGCGCCGCACCTATGTCCTCGCACACGCTTACACGGCGGACTCGATCGCCCGCGCCGTGCGCTGCGGCGTGCGCTCGATCGAGCATGGCAATTTGATCGACCGCGCCGCAGCCGAAGTGGTCAAGGCGCACGATGCGTTCGTCGTACCCACATTGGTCACCTACGATGCCTTCCACAATTTCGGCGCCGAAGGCGGCGCGCCGGATTATCTGCTGAGAAAACTCGAAGACGTTCGCACCGCGGGATTGCAGGCGTTGTTGCTGCTGCAGGAGATCGGCGTCCAGATCGGCTTCGGTACCGACCTTCTGGGTGAGCTGCATGTTCACCAGTCCGAGGAATTCATCATCCGCAGCCAGGTGATGAAACCCGTCGACATTCTGCGCTCTGCCACATCGATCAATGCCCGCATCCTCAACCGCACAGGCGAGCTGGGTGTGGTCAAGGCGGGAGCGCTGGCCGATCTGATCGTGGTGGACGGCGACCCGCTCAAGGATTTATCCGTCCTGACCCATCAAGGCGCGCGTCTGCCGATCATCATGAAGGGCGGGCAGATGATGAAGAACACGCTGCGATAGACCTTTTTTGGCTGGAAACCGGCAGCTTTTCTTACGGGCACGCTGAGCGCAATATAGCTCTCCAGGACCATCCCGCACCGGACGGGCAGCCCGGCAGAGACAGGGAGGATCGCCATGGCATTCGTGCCCAAGCAACTGGAAACCCATATCGATTGGCGTTCGGCCGATGTTGCCGATCCGCGCCAATGGACGATGGAGCTGACGGACAGCGACCAGCGCGAACTCGACTATGCGCTGCAGGTGGCGAAATCCATCTCCAACGATCTGCTGGAAATCCGCTTAGACTCGTTTCCGCTGGATGGACTCGTGCCAAAACTCGCCGCCGTCGAGCGCGAGCTGATCGACGGGCGCGGCTTCATGCGGATCGGCGCGCTCGACACGAAGCGCTATTCCGATGACGACCTCACGCTCCTCTATTGGGGCATCGGCCTGCATCTGGGCGATCCGTGGCCGCAGAACAAATACGGCCACATGATGGGCGACGTGACGGACCAGGGAAAGAAGCTCGACGATCCGACCCTGCGCGGCAACGAGATCGGGCTCATCGGGCTCGACTATCACACCGACGGCTCCGACCTCGTGGGCCTCATGTGCCTGCGTCCCGCGAAATCCGGCGGGCTCTCCTGCGTCGCCAATGTGGTGGCGATCTACAACGAACTGGTGCGCACGCGGCCCGATCTCGCGGCCGCGCTTTACAATCCGCTACCGTGGGATTTTCGCGGCGAGCAGCCGGCCGGCGGCCGGCGCTATTACATGCGCGCGGTGTTCACCGAGCATGAGGGACGCCTGTTCAACTTCTTCGTGCCGCAATACATCAAGGCGTCGCAGCGCCACCTGGAAGCGCCGCGACTTTCGCCGCTGGAACACGAAGCGATCGATACGGTGTGCGAAATGGCGCGACGGCCGGAGTTCAACGTTTATATGGAAATCCCGCCGGGCTATATGCAGTTCATCAACAACTACCACGTGCTGCACGGACGCCAGCCTTACGAAGACGACGTGGCCCATGGCTACAAACGCCATCTGAAGCGGCTGTGGCTCGCGACGCATCAACTCAACAGTCGGCCCAAGGCCTTCGCCAACGGCGCGCACGGCCATTGGGCGAAGAACAAAACCGTCAGCCGGATCGCGGCCGTAGAGCGGGCCTAAAGCCAGCGTGCCGCTCTCGATATGAACCGGCGCGGCCGATCGATAAGTGCGAGCGATATCTCGATTAGGCCCGTCTTAATGCTTGGGAAGTCCCGACATGGTGCCGTCTATCACGTTCATTTTCACGCCGTTGGGCATGAAAACGTCGCCACCCTTCATGCCGGGTTTGCAGGGACCCATCCACGTCATCGTCATCGTCATATCGGGCATCTTGCTGCCGTCCGTGTGAACCACGATGGTGAATTTGGAGTTGAGGTCACCGGTGACGTGGCCGCGCGTCGTCGTCACCTTCCCCGGCATGAATTGGCAGGTCGAAACACTGGTCCAGGACCCGTCCATGTTGTGCGTGATCTGGCTGGATTTGCACATCTTGTTCCGACTCTGTGAACTGAAGGCCGACATTTTTGCTTCCGAGGCGGCATCGATGCACGACTGGGTCGACATATCCTGTCCACCCGCGGCTGTTCCGATGCTCTGCCAAAGACCGAGTTTCTGGTGCGGTATCGTCATGTCAGCTGCAGCGACGCCGCTGGCGATGACGGCAACACCCATCAATACGGCGAAGTTCGAACCTCTCATTGTGTAAATCCCCATTAGACTTTGGCCGAAGCTATCGCATTTCGCAGCTTTCGGGAAGTGCGGGTGTATCTGCCCGCCCGACGCTTCAATCGCGTCACTGCGGAACGAGCAGTGCGTAGAAAATCGCGAGCAGGCCAGCCGTGCTGATGAGCCAAACGATCGAACGCACCATGCGGACACCGAATGCATAGAGCGGCACATAAACCACGCGACCCCAGAAATAGACCTGTGCGCCCATGGCGGTGATTGCGTTGTCGCGGCCCGCGAGATGGGCAACGAGCACCGCGCCGATTAAGAGCGGCAGCGTTTCGTAAAGATTGTATTGCGCACGTTTGAGGCGGCCGGCGATGGGGCTGAGCGGCGGCATGGATTCGTCCCGCGGGCCCGTATTCCATTTGAGGCCGTATTGGCCGGTCCGCGCAAAATCGAACAACAATATCTGGACGAAGGCGAGCACCAGAGTCCACAGCAGCATCTTCAATTCGATGGTCATCATGTCCCTCCCGGACGGGCGATCGGGGTGAGTCGCCGCAATGCCCGATCTGACGAAGGTTCGCTACGCGCGTCAATTCGGCGAAGCGTGCAACGGTTCGCTGCTGGGTTGTGTGACAATCGAAGAATCCGGAGCATGACCCGATTCATTCGGAGCGGGTCCGCGGCGAATTCCAGCGGCTTCGGGGCCGCTATCCGCGATATACGCAGGCACGACTGGGCCAGTTTGCACGCCGGCTTCGGCGTAGGATCTATCCCGACCGGGCAGACGTCGAACGGATCGAGCTCGCAGGCCCGACGGAGCGCATCTCGTTCCAGGAAGCGCAATCGCTCGACTATCGGGCCATCGGTCTGGGCGAGCCCCTCGGCCCGCTATGGGCCACCTACTGGATCAAGGTGACGGCGCGCATCCCGGAAACCTGGCGCGGCGCGCGCGTCGATCTGCATTGGGATTCGCGATCCGAAGCCCTGTTGTGGATCGGCGGCCGGTCTGTCCAGGGACTCAACATCGGCCGCAACGATGCGCCGGTCGTCCGTTTTGCAGACGGTGGCGAACATCTGACCGTCTATGTCGAAGTCGCATGCAACCGCGCATTCGGGGCCGCGGAACGCGCGCATCCGGCGACCGAGCCTTATCGGCTCGTGACGTGCGAATTGCGCCGTTTCGACACGGAGGCCTGGTCGCTCTTTCACGACTTCGATGTGTTGCGGCAGCTCGAAGCGGATCGCGAACCTCCCCAAACGGCGCAGTCGTTCGGCGGCGTGGCGCCGAAGATCGTGCGGCCGGCTCTCGATACCACCTGGGCCGGCAAGTTGCTGCACGATCTCAACGAGGTCTGCAATGTGCTCGACCCCGACGAATCGAAGACATGGCCGGCCGGCCGCAAGATTCTGGACGCGTTGCTGACCGTCGGCAACGGGGATGTGGCGCACCACCTTTCGGCCATCGGGCATGCGCATATCGATACGGCGTGGCTGTGGCCCATAGAAGAAACGCGCCGGAAGTGCCAGCGCAGTTTCGCCAACGCGATCGCGCTGATGGACGAATATCCGGATTTCATGTTTGCGTGTTCGCAGGCGTATCAATACGCCGTTATCGAGGAGACAGATCCGGACCTGTTCGCGCGTATCCGCGATAAAGTCGCGACCGGCCAATGGATTCCCATCGGGGGTAGTTGGGTCGAGCCGGATTGCAACCTGCCGTCCGGTGAATCCCTGTCTCGGCAATTTCTTTATGGCCAACGTTATTTCGAGCGCACATTCGGTTGCCGGTCGCGCATCTTCTGGAATCCGGATGTCTTCGGCTACTCCGGCCAGTTGCCGCAACTGATGCGGGAGGCTGGCATGGACCGGTTTCTGACCCAGAAGCTGTCGTGGAACCGTTTCACGACGCCGCCACATCACAGCTTTCGCTGGCGCGGCATCGACGGCAGCGAAGTGCTGACCCATTTTCCGCCGGCGGACACCTATAACGGCATGGCGACTGTGGAAGAACTTCGCTATCACGCAGCCAACTACAAGGATGCGGATCGCTCGGCCGACGCGCTGTATTTGTCCGGTTATGGCGACGGCGGTGGAGGGCCGGACGCCGGAATGGTCGAAGCGCTGAAACGGACGCGCGACCTCCTCGGCGTGCCGCGCACCGCAATTCGCGATCCCAACCTCTTCTTCGATCGGCTTGCGGCCGATGCGGCGAATCTCGCAACGATCCACGGCGAGCTCTATTTCGAATATCACCGCGGGACCTACACGACCCAGGCGGACATCAAACGGCTCAACCGCCAGGTTGAGGGCGCATTGCAAACTCTGGAATTTCTGGCGACCGCCGCGATGCTCGCGGGAAAAACACCGCCTACGCGCGACGCCGTCGAGAGCTTATGGCGCACGCTTCTGATCAATCAATTTCACGACATTCTGCCCGGCAGCAGCATTGGCGAAGTTTACGTACGCACGCGCAACGAGCTTGCCGACACGGCAGATCGAGCCGGGGCGCTCGCGAAAGAGTTGCTGGACGACCTGTCCACACCCGAACAGGCCGGGACATTGTGCCCGATCAACACGATCGGCTTCGCCAGGGCCGAGGTTGCGCAAGATCCCGACGGTGGCTTGCACTACGTTGTGGCGGAGCCGTTTTCGGCCGGCCGCGTGGCAACGCCGAACGAAACGGTCGGCGTCACACAACTCGACAACGGCGAAATACGCCTTGAGAACAGGCAACTGACGGCGTTCGTCACGCCCACGGGTGGCGTGCGCTCGCTCTTGCACCACGCATCGGGCCGCGACGCGCTGTCCGGCGAAGCGAATCGGATCGTGCTGTTCGACGACAGGCCCACGGAATACGAAGCGTGGGATATAGATCCGTTCGCGCTGGAAACCGGACGCGAAGCCGCACCTGCCAGTCATTGCACGCTCGTCGCGCGCGGCCCGCTGCGTGCGGAGGTGCGGTTTGAGCGCAAGCTCGGCACGGCAAGCCATATGGTTCAGACCATCCGGCTCGATGCGGGATCGGATCGCCTCGAATTCGACACGGACATCGATTGGCGCGAACGACGCCAACTGGTGAAAGCCCTGTTCCCACTGGCTTCCCGTTCGCCCCGCGCCTCCTATGAGACGATGTTCGGCGCCGTCGAACGCCCGACCCACGCCAACACCGACGCCGACCTCGCTCAATACGAGGTTCCCGGGCATCGCTGGGCCGATTTGTCCGAGCCGGAGTTTGGCGTCTCGCTGCTGACCGATGCGCGGTACGGCTATTCGACGTTCGAAAGCACGATGGGCTTGAGCCTGGTGCGCGGCACGGTCTCGCCCGATCCGAACGCGGATATCGGCAGGCATCGGTTCCGATATGCGCTGTTTCCGCATGCGGGCGATTGGCGACAGGCGGGCACCGTCGGCCAAGCCGCCCGCTTCAATCGACCGATTCTGTGGGCCAAAGGTGCGCCGTCTTCGATTCTTGGAGCGCCGCTTGTTTCGATCGAACCCGCGAATGTCGCCGTCGACACGATCAAACCCGCAGAGGACGGCAGCGGGTGGGTGGTTCGTCTTTATGAATGCGCGGGCGGATCGTGCACGGCCCGGCTATCGTTCGGCGTTCCCGTGAAGAACGTTCACATCAGCAACACGCTGGAGGACCCGTTGCAGCCGGTCCCCATGCATGCCGGCGCTTATGCGATTCCCCTGCGTCCCTTCCAGATCGCGACCTTGCGGCTCGATTGCGAACGGACCGTTCGAGACGGGTGAAGATTCGCCTACGCGCCCGGAACAGGTTCGGTCGCGACGAATCTCGACTGGGAGTGCCGTAGCGTCATTTCCTCGAACGCAATTCCAATCGTTTCGCCGCTTTGAAGCTCAAGGGTCGTTGCGCCTTCGAGTTCGATCTGAAACGAAGCGCGCCGCGGCAGCGCATCAATCAATCCCCGGGCGGACTTCGCGCCATTACCGGCTCTCTCCACCGAAATTTTGTAGTGCATATTCGGAAAGCGCTGGCCCAGGGAAACAAGAGTGCCCACGCCGTCGAGAATGGGACTGGAAGCCGGGCAGCGTCTTTGCCGGTCCGAATCGTAGTTTTGATCCATCATGACGGCATACCCATAAACCCGCGCGCGTGGCCGTCAGCACTCGTCGGATACGCGCTATCGAAAAACGCGGTGGGCTCTTGTTGGTTCCGGGGTGGAAAACCCCACACAGTTCCGGTTTTCTGGCCTTAACCGATTGCCGACTTGCGAAAACCGGAAGTTCCCGCAAATAGCGCCGGTGACGGCTCCAACGGGAACACAACCGATGCTGATTGAGAAATCATGAATCCGGCTGCGCCACCACAAACCGCCGCGGACGGAAAAAGACGATGCCCGCGATCAGGCCGCCGATGCCGACGATGTTCGTGGTGCGGTCGAAAGTCGTCAGCGCATAGATGCCGAGCACGATCAGCGAAACCCCGCTCAGAGCGGGAAAGACGCTGAGCGCGAGCCAGCGGACAATCGAGTCCCGCCGCAATCCCACGAACGCGCGCGCCGCGACGAGGCCCGCGAGGCCATAATAATAAGCGACAAGTACACCCACGGCCCGCACCGAATCCGCGATGATCATATTGATCGTGGGCATCAGGCTGGAGCCCCAGAGCAGCAGCAGCCCCAGCGCGATCAGGGCGATCATGGCCCTGACCGGCGTGCGCGTGCGGGCATCGACCACGCCGAACGATCTCGGCATTGCGCCGTCGCGGCCCATCGCGAACAGGGTGCGCGAGAACTGCAGCATCGTGGTTTCGAGAGTTGCGATGCTGGAAAGGATCACGGCAAAAGAGGCGAGCAATCCTCCCCTGCGCCCGAAACCGGACGAGACGGCGATATTGTAGATGATGTTGTCGCTGAAGCTCTCCGCTCTGGCGATCGAAAACAGGAACAGCGCCGCGAACGCAAAGGCCACGAAATAGGCGATCGTCACGAAGATGCTGACGAAACCGCCATTGCCGGCATTGTCTTTGGCATTGGCCGTCTCTTCTGCGAGATTGGCCGTCACATCCCAGCCCCAATAAAAGAATACGACGACGAGCGCGCTCGATGCGAACGCGGCCGGCGTATAGCCGAACCCGAACCAGGACCAATGAAACGGATTGACGGGGCCGGACTCTGCGCCGTGCCAGATCGCGACCGCCGCCACGACAGTCAGGATCAGCAGTTCGACAGACGTCATGATCATCTGCACGCGGCTGGTAACTTCGATGCCCACGATCAGAACCGCGGCAATTGCGAGAAACCACCCGCTCGCGACCGCTGCGCTGAGGACGACATTGGAGGCAAGAGCGGGGTTAATGAAATCCAGAGTCGCAGTTGCGAGCGGCAAACTGCCCGTGACCATGAACACCATGGACGCCAGCAGAAGCGCCCAACCCGAAAAGAAGCCCAGGAATTTTCCGAAAGCGACCGTCGTCCATTGATAGGCCGCGCCTGCGTTCACCTGCCGCCGGTTGAGCGCCTTGTAGGCGACGGCGATGCCCAGCATCGGCACGGCAAAAATGAGAAGCGCGCCGGGCGCCAGCGCACCCGCTGTGCCCAGGAGTTGGGACGTGGCGACTGCGATCGTGAAGCCGGGCGCACTGCCGGCCACGCCCATCACCACCGATTCGATGAATGAAAGCGATCCGGCCTTGAGCTCGGTATGCATCACCGTCTCAATAGCGATAAGTCGCTGTCAGTCCGATGGTGCGTGGCCGCAGGGTTTCGGCCTCGTAAAGAAGCGTGAACTGATCCTGGTGGTTCAAGTTCAATTGCGGATGGCTGTTGAGCAGATTGTTGGCGAACAGCGAAACATCGAAGCCGCCCAGCGTCGTGCCGGCGCGCATCGAAAGCTGCGTCGTTGCCGGATCCTGCACCAGCCCCGGATCATGCGACAGCGTTGCCGCGTCCATGACGGGCAGCAGATCCGAATTGTGGCTGGCGAATTCATAATCGGCGCGGATAAAGGTCTCGTGCTCGAGAGCCGTGAAGGAGTATTGACCGCCCAGCGAAACCGTCCAGGGCGAGCCCGGCAGCGTATCGCCCTTGGCGACGACATAGTTGCCGTATCCCGCGCCGAACGGAACATCGCCCGTGTAAAGCGCATTGACGTAACCCAGGCTCATATCCAGTTCGAGCGAGTCGACCACGAGCCAGTCCGCCTGCAGATCGAATCCCTTGCTGACCGCATTGCCCAGATTGCCGGTATACTGAATTCCGCAGACCGGGAGATAGATATTCTGCTGGATATTGTTCCAGTTCAGATAGAAAGCACTGGCATCCAGCGACAATCGGTTGTCGAACAGCTTGTCCTTCGAACCGACTTCGTAATTCGTCACCGTGTCGGAATCGTAGGTCGTCGCGTTGTTCACGGTGCCGCATGAGGGAGGCAAAGGCGGGTTCGCGCCGCCGATGCGATAGCCCTGCGAATAGGTGGCGTAAAGCATGTCGTCGGGCGTCGCCTGATAGGTGATGCCGGCCATCGGCGTGATCGGCGCTTCGTTCTTATGGCCGGTACCGCTCGAGTAGCCGAAATTCTGCGGCCCGTCCGCATAGTTGATGAAATCGAAATGCGTTTCCGCGGCACGCACGCCGGCCTGTATCTTCAACTGATCGGTGATGGCGAATGTCGCATTGGCAAAGCCCGCAATTTGCCGGTCATGGCCCAGCGTATCGTTGATGTAGTCGTCATTGTTGGGCAGGAGATTCTGGCCCCATGCCTCGATCATGGTTTCGCCCCACAGATATTCCGTCAGCGCCGGGAGTTGCGGATCGTTGATCTGCTCGGTGCTCTCCTGCGTGTTGTAGGAAAAGAAGGCACCCAGGATCCAGACCAGCCGCGCATTGGGGTCGGTCGATTGTAGGCGCACTTCCTGCGTCAGATTCTGCTGCCTGTTGGTGATCGTA
>JBEKLK010000047.1:0-14270 GCA_050010235.1 Rhizomicrobium sp. | reverse complement strand
ATCGACGGTCACGTCGGCGCGCATCTCTTCGTTTTTTCCGTCGCGTGTGACGGTGAGCCCGTCCACGACAAGCGATTGTCCGTCGCGATGGGTCAGAAGCCCGCGCACGCCTGCGTCCGGAATGAACGTCACACCCGGCAGGCGAGCCGCGTGGCGGCGCATCACGAGTTCGAGGGTCGTGCGGCGGCTGAACAGGATGGAGAGTTGATCGTCGCCGGGTGCCTGTGCGTAGGCGTCTTTGAGCGTCGGCGGAAGCGCGTCCTCGAAGGTGAAGATGCGCGCGCCCGCCTGCAGCAATTCGTCGAGCAGCCGGGGATAGCGGTCGCGGATCAGGGTGGTGAGACGCCCGAGGAACACATGGCTGTGACGCAGCTGCGTGGCACCGCGCCGTTCCCAGGTGTTGAACGCGTCTTCGGGTGAAGCATCCGGCGGAGCGGGATCGCGGTCGAGAATCGTCACTTCGCGGTGGCCGTCGCCCAGCGCGAGCGCCACGCCCAGGCCGGCTATACCGGCGCCCGCCACGAGGATTTTTTCCGGTTTTGTGTTCATGACGAAACCTTGGTAGCGGCCCAGGCAAGCGCACCCCAACCGACGAGAAACGCGAGACCGCCAAAGGGCGTGACGATACCGAAGCCCCGAATGCCGGTCAGCGCGAGAATATAAAGCGAGCCCGAGAACAGCACGATGCCCACAAGAAAAAATCCGGCAGCGACCTGCGCCGGGGCCGCCGCGGCACCGCGCATGGCGAGCGCGGCCAACCCCGTCGCCAGCGCATGATACATCTGATAGCGCGCGCCGGTCTCGAACACTTCGAGACTATGGGCATCCAGCCGTCCCTGCAGGCCGTGGGCTCCGAATGCGCCGGCTGCCACGGCCAGGAAGCCGTTGATCGCCGCGACGAGGAGCCAGAGGTTCATGACGCGCATCCGCAGCCGCCATGCAGATGCGCATGCGGTTCGCTGTCCGGCACTTTCTCGGTGAGCCGGGCCAGCGCCGCGGCCGAGATTTCCGCCGTCGCGTCGAAGTCCGATTTTGCGGTGGCAAGCAGCGACGTATCGCTCATCAGATCGAGCGCGGTCATCGCGAGTGTTTTTGCGCCGTCGATCACGGCGGCATCGCCCCTGTCGGATGCGGCCCAGCGCGCGAATTCCGCGTTGTGGATGATGACGCCCGCGGGCGCCACGGCCAGCATCGGATGGATCGAAGGCACGCGGTGGCTCACATTGCCCATGTCCGTGGAGCCCGCAAATCCCGGCGGAATATTCTTCGCCGACGCGAATTCGCGGCCGATCGTCTCGCCGTTGCGCGCAAACGCGTCCGCCATCGGCCAATTGGTCTTGAGATCGAGATAATCGGTTCCACCCCAATGGATATCAACGGTGCAGCCGGTGGAAAGCGCCGCTGCTTCGAAGCAGGCATGCACGCGCTTCTTGAGCGCGGAAAGATCGTGCACGTCTGCCGCGCGGACATAGAAGCGGCAAGCCGCGCGTTCGGGCACGATATTGGCCGCGAGGCCGCCTTCCGTGATGATGCCGTGCATGCGCTCTGTCTGGCGGATGTGCTGGCGCAATTGGGCGATCGATTGATAGGCGCTGACGACCGCATCGAGCGCGTTGAGCCCGCGATAGGGCATGGCCGACGCATGCGCCGCGCGGCCGTGATAGGTCGCTTCCACTTCCGCGATGGCGATGCAGGGCATCGTGACGAGATCGACATTGGAAGGATGGATCATCATCGCCGCATCGACGCCATCGAAAGCGCCTTCGCGGGCGACGAGTTCCTTGCCGCCGAAGCGTTCTTCCGCGGGCGTTCCCAGATAACGCACGCGGCCCGGCAAGCGAGCTCCAAGCTTTGAAAGCGCCATGGCCGCGCCCAGGCCCGATGTCGCGATGATATTGTGGCCGCAGGCGTGCCCTACGCCCGGCAGCGCGTCGTATTCCGACAGAATCGCAATTGTGGGCCCGGCATCTTTCCCGAATTCCGCCGCATAGGCCGTCTCCAGCCCGAATGCGCCTCGCTGGACCGGAATGTCGTGGCGCGAAACGGCGTCGGCCAATTTCGCGGCGGATTTGAATTCCTGCAGCGCGAGCTCCGGCTCCTGGTGGATCGCATGCGAAAGCGCGAGCAGTTCGGCGCGCATCCCGTCGATGGCGGCCGCGACGTCTTTCTTCAAACTGTCCAGGGACATGGGGGGATTCCGGTGACGCGGCCGTCATCATAGACAGTCCCCGTGGGCTTTGCGAAGGTCGTCTCGCCACCGGAGGAGACCCCGATGACGGAATTCGTCAAGGCCGCAGACGGCGTTCGCATTGCCTATGAGATCGTGGGCGAGGGGACGCCGGTCGTGCTGGTCCATGGCTTTGCCGCCAGCCGGGTCCAGAACTGGAAAGTGCCCGGCTGGTACGAGACCCTCAGCGGGGCGGGCTATCGTGTGATCGCCATGGATTGCCGCGGTCACGGCGAAAGCGACAAGCCCCATGATCCGGCGTTCTACAATCACGCCATCATGGCCGAAGACGTCGTGGCCGTGATGGACGCTGCCGGCGCGGGCCACGCGTTCCTGATGGGTTACTCGATGGGTGGGTTCATCTCCATGCATGTGCTGATGGATCATCCCGATCTGTTGCGCAAGGTCGTCATCGGCGGGGTGGGCGGCAGCTATCTCGCCCGCGCCTTCGGGTCGCGCGAAGGAATCGCCGACGCGCTGATGGAGCCCGACAAAAGCAAGATCACCGATCCCGTCCAGAGGAGCTTTCGCGAATTCGCCGAACAGTCCGGAAAGGATCTGCAGGCGCTGGCGGCCTGCATGCGCGGCAATCGTCGTCCGTTCACGGCCGCGGAACTTTCGCAATCGCAGCGGCCCGTTCTGGTGGTTTGCGGCGAGAAGGATGTGCTGACGGGGCCGCCAGATCCGCTGGCCGCGGCGTTCGCGGACGGCCGCGCCGTCACGGTCCCCAATCGCGATCACATGACGACGGTCGGCGACAAAGTCTATAAGCACGCCGTGCTGGAATTTCTGGCATCGTGACGGCGCAGGAAAATCATTCGAGGAACCCATGAGCGCCGAACCGAAAATCAGAGCAGGCAAGCCCGATTCCGAGGCCTTCGATTGGGCCGATCCGCTGCTGCTCGATGCCGAATTGAGCGGCGAGGAGCGGATGGTGCGCGACTCCGCGCGGAGCTTCTGCCAGGGCAAACTGTTTCCCCGGGTACGCGACGGCTTCCGCCACGAAACCTTCGACCGCGCCATCATGACCGAGATGGGTGAGGTGGGATTCCTGGGCATCACTTTGCCCGAAACCTATGGCGGCGCGGCGATGAGCTATGTCTGCTACGGGCTCGTGGCGCGCGAGGTCGAGCGGGTGGACTCCGGCTATCGTTCGGCGATGAGCGTGCAGAACTCGCTCGTGATGTATCCCATCTTCACCTACGGCACCGAAGAGCAGCGCCGGAAATATCTGCCCAAGCTTGCGAGCGGCGAATTCGTCGGCAGTTTCGGATTGACGGAGCCGGATTTCGGCTCCGACCCCGGCGGCATGAAGACGCGCGCGAGCGCGGCCACCGGCGGCTACCGGCTCAACGGCGCCAAGATGTGGATCACCAATTCGCCTCTCGCCGATGTGGCGGTGGTGTGGGCGAAGACGGACGACGGAATCATCCGTGGCTTCATCGTCGAGCGCGGCATGAAGGGGTTTTCGACGCCCAAGATCGACGGCAAGTTCTCGTTGCGCGCCAGCGTCACCGGCGAGATCGTGCTCGAGGATTGTTTCGTGCCGGAGGCCAATCTGCTGCCGAACGTGCAGGGTCTGTCCGGTCCGTTCGGGTGTCTGAACCGCGCCCGTTATGGAATTTCCTGGGGCGCGATGGGAGCGGCGGAGTTCTGCTGGCATGCGGCGCGGCAATATACGCTGGACCGCAAGCAGTTCGGCCGGCCGCTCGCCGCCAACCAGCTCATCCAGAAAAAGTTGGCCGATATGCAGACGGAAATCGCGCTCGGGCTGTTGGGCGCGTTGCGCCTGGGGCGGCTGATGGACGAACACAAGGCCGCGCCTCCCGCGATTTCGCTGATGAAGCGCAACAATTGCGGCAAGGCGCTGGATATCGCGCGCGCCGCGCGGGACATGCATGGCGGCAACGGCGTTTCCGACGACTATCACGTCATCCGCCACATGCTGAATCTCGAAGCGGTCAACACCTATGAAGGCACGCATGATGTGCACGCGCTCATCCTTGGCCGCGCGCAGACGGGAATTCAGGCCTTCAGTTAGTTTCACAGGGGTGTGAACGCACGCGGCCCGAAAGTCCCACTAGTCTGCACTTGGCTTTTTTGAGGGGATACTCATGCGGCGTTCCGAAGTCACCGCCATAGTGCTCGGCGGATTGATCGCCGGCACGATCGATATCTTCGCGGCAGGACTGATCAATCATTTGAACCTGGTCGTGATCCTGCATTCCATCGCGAGCGGATTGCTGGGCAGGAACTCGTTTTACGACGGCTGGATTTCGGCTGCGATCGGCCTTGGACTGCAATGGGCAATGGCGCTCGTGATTGCCGCCATCTATGTGTTTGCGAGCAAACATTTCCCCGTGCTTGTCCGGCATTGGCTTTGGGGCGGCTTGGCGTACGGCGTCGTCATCTATGTCGTGATGAATTTCGTGGTCGTGCCGCTGTCGGCCGCACCGTTCAAATATCATTTCGCACTGCCCAAGGTGGCGGAGGATATGCTCGCGATGCTGTTGTTCGGGTTGATCGTTGCGTTCTTTGCGCGGCGCGCTGCCACGCCGACGACAGACGCTTCCTAGCCGCAGCGCCGCCGTTACAGCCTATACCGCGCGTTGCGCCTTGTCCTTGTCGTTGGCCGAGCGGATTTCGCCACGGATTTTCTCCCAGTCTGCGTCGCCCAACGCCGACATTGCTGCGAAATTTCCGCCGGAAGCGAGATGCATGGCGCCGTCGATGGCGATGGTCTGGCCCGTCAGGTAATCGCAACCGTCCGACATCAGGAATACCGCGAGGTTCGCAAGCTCGGGCATCTCGCCCACCCGGCCCATGGGAATCGTGCTGCCCGAGTCGCCGCGATTGGAGGCTTTGGGATTGAGCCGTTCCCATGCACCTTTGGTCGGGAAGGGCCCTGGCGCGATCGCGTTGAGGCGGATGCCGTTCAGACCCCATTCGGTCGCAAGCGATTTGGTCATGATGTTGAGCCCCGCCTTCGACATGGCCGAGGGCACGGTGAAAGGCCCGCCGTTCCAGATCCAGGTCGTGAGGATGGAGATCACGCTGGCCTTGTTGCCGGCTTCGATCCAGCGCTTGCCGCAGGCGAGCGTCACGTAGAACGAACCGCGGAATACGATATCCGCGATGGCATTGAAGCCGCGCGGCGACAGATCCTTGGTGCGGCTGATGAAATTCCCGGCGGCATTGTTGACGAGACCCGAGAGCGCGCCGCCATCGACCCAGATCTGCGCGATCATGTCTTCCACCGCTTCGGCCACGCGGATGTCGCAGGCAATCCCTTTGACCTTCGAGCCGGTCGCGTCGGAAATCTTCTTTGCGGTCTCGTCGAGCACGCTGGCTCTGCGGCCGCAGATATAAACCGTCGCGCCCAACTTGGCGTACGCCTCGCTCATCACTTCGCCAAGGCCCGTGCCGCCGCCGGTCACCAGGATGCGCTTGCCCTTTAGCAGGCCGTCTTTGAACATGTCCATGCCGAGTCTCCTAGCTTGCCCACATGCGATGCAGGCTGCTGCCGACAAATTGCAGGCGCGTGCGGTTTTCCCAACTCATGTTGAAACCTTCGAGCGCCTGCACCTCGTTCAAGGTGTAGAGCAGCTCCCGTTTGACCTGATCGGGTATGACGCTTTCGATGAACGTGATCATCACCAGCCGCTCGCCGGAGGTGACGGGCGTAACCTCATGCAGAGTCGTCGACGGGTAAACGACCATCGAACCCGGCTCGGCGTTGATGGTCACCTTTTCCGATCCGAGATGAATGGTGAGCCGCCCGCCCTCATAGCTCGCGGGATCGTTGATATAGAGCGTTCCAGACACATCGGACCGCAGCGGCGCCGTCGGCAGGGGAATGAACGGTGCATCCGCATGCACGCCATAGGTCATGCCGCGCTCGTAACGGGCGAGCAGGGGCGAGGCGATCCGCTTGGGAAAGACGAAATTGCTGATCTGTTGATTGCGGGTGATCGCCGCGCCTGCGATCTGGGCCGCCTTGGCTGCATCGGGCTGGCTGATATCGGCCTGCAGATTGTTCTTCGCCAGATTATGGGGATTGGAGACGCGGCCTTCGACAAATCGCAAACCGCGCGCGAGCTGGCGAATCTGATCGAGTTCGGCCTGCGTCAGTACATCCTTGACCAACAGGAACATGGCTATCCTTTCGCCAAAGACCCGGCATGAGACCCGGTATGAGGCCCGAGGGAAACGCTAGCAAATGGCCGCGGACGTTGCACCCCGCCGGGGCGGTCCTGATAGTCTGGTGCAGCCATGCTCCACGATCTCACGCGGCAGGAAACGGCCGGCCACGCGCTGCCGGCGGTTTTCCAGGACTGGTTCGAAAGCCGCGGCTGGCAGCCGCGGTCGCATCAGCTTGCCCTGATCGAGCATGCTGCGCGCGGCGAGTCGGTGCTGCTGGTCGCCCCCACGGGCGGCGGCAAGACGCTGGCCGGTTTCCTCCCCAGTCTGATCGCCGTGGCCAGCGCGCCCCAGCGGCGCAAAAGCGTGCTGCATACCCTTTATATTTCGCCGTTGAAGGCGCTGGCCGTCGACGTGGCGCGCAATCTCGAGATTCCGGTCGAAGAGATGGGGCTCGCCGTGCGGGTCGAGACCCGCACGGGCGATACTCCCCCGTCGCGCCGTCAGCGCCAGCGCTACAATCCTCCCGATATCCTTCTCACCACGCCGGAGCAGCTTGCGCTGATGCTGGCCAATCGCGACGCGCGGCGGATGTTCGAATCCGTGCGCGCGGTCGTGCTCGACGAGCTCCATGCGCTTGCCAACAGCAAACGCGGCGATCTGCTGGCGCTGGGGCTGGCGCGACTTGAGCGTCTGGCGCCCGGCCATCGCCGGATCGGGCTGTCGGCGACCGTGGCCGATCCCGAGCCTTTGCAGCGCTATCTGATGCCGCAGCCTGCCGTGGGCAAGGCGTTGTCCGCGCTGGTGATGGGGGCAGCGGGCGCCCGGCCGGAAATCGCCATCAGCGCATCGGAATCCTATGTGCCCTGGGCCGGTCACCTCGCTCAGCATGCGATGCCCGATGTGATGAACGCGATCCGTGCCTCGAAAACCGCGCTGGTGTTCGTCAACACACGCTCGCAGGCCGAACGGACGTTCCAGGAACTCTGGCGGGTCAACGACGAGAACCTGCCGATCGCGTTGCATCACGGCTCCCTTGCACCCGAGCAGCGCCGCAAAGTCGAGGGCGCCATGACCCGTGGCGACCTGCGCGCGGTCGTATGCACCTCGACGCTCGATCTCGGCATCGATTGGGGGGCGGTGGACCGCGTGATCTGCATTGGCGCGCCTAAAGGCTCGGCTCGCCTCGTACAGCGCATCGGCCGCGCCAATCATCGGCTCGACGAGCCATCGCGCGCGCTGCTTGTTCCGTCCAACCGTTTCGAAGTGCTCGAATGCGAAGCGGCGCGGGACGCGGTGATGGCGGGCGAACTCGACGGCGAGACGCGCCATCGCGGTGGGCTCGACGTGCTGGCGCAGCACGTGCTCGGCATGGCGTGCTCGGTACCCTTCGATGCGGACGCGCTGTTCGCCGAAGTGATTTCGGCCGCGTCCTATCGACATGTCACACGCGAGGATTTCGACAAGGTCGTCGATTTCGTGGCGACGGGCGGCTATGCGCTCAAGAGCTATGACCGTTATGCGCGGCTCCGGCGTACGCCGGAAGGGCTGTGGCGGCTCGCCCATCCTCGCCTGGCGCAGCAATACCGCCTCAATGTGGGCGTCATCGTCGAGGAGCCCATGCTCGACATCCGGCTCCAGGGAAAGGGAAAGCCCACGGGGGCCGGCGGGCGCGTGCTGGGTCACCTTGAGGAATATTTTCTCGAACAGCTCACGCCGGGCGACTCCTTCATCTTCGCCGGAACGGTACTGCGCTTCGAAGGCATTCGCGACACGGCGGCTTACGTCACGCGCAGCAATGCGAGAGAAGCGCAAATTCCCTCCTATCAGGGCGGCAAATTTCCGCTGTCGACGTTTCTCGCCTCGCGCGTACGCGAAATGCTGGCCCATCCGGAGAAGTGGTCGAAGCTGCCCCATCCCGTCGGCGAATGGCTGCGCATTCAGCAATGGCGGTCGGTGCTGCCGGAACCCGGACAATTGCTGGTGGAAACGTTCCCGCGCGGCGCTCGCGAATATCTTGTCTGCTATCCTTTCGAGGGTCGGCTTGCGCACCAGACCCTGGGCATGCTGCTCACGCGCCGGCTGGAGCGCATGCGCATGCGGCCTCTGGGTTTTTCCGCCAACGAATATGCGCTGGCGATCTGGGGTTTGCGCGACATGGGCGGTGTCGATATGGACCGTCTGTTCGATGAAGACATGCTGGGCGACGACCTCGATGCGTGGCTCGCGGAATCGGCGCTGTACAAACGCACCTTCCGCAATTGCGCGATCGTTGCCGGCCTGATCGAGCGCCGCCATCCCGGGCGCGAGAAGACGGGCCGCCAGGTGACGTTCTCGTCCGACCTGATCTACGACGTTCTTCGCGCCCACGAACCCGATCACATTCTATTGCGCGCGACCTATGAAGACGCGGGTACGGGCCTCTTGGATATCGCGCGCCTCGGTGACATGTTGAAGCGCGTCAAAAACCGAATCGTGATCAAGCGGCTCGAGCGGGTGTCGCCGCTGGCCGTGCCGGCGCTGCTTGAAATCGGACGGGAAATGGTGGCCGGCGAGGCGCACGAGGATATCCTGCGCGAAGCCGAGGACGATCTGGTGAAGGAGGCCATGCGTCTTGAGTGAGATCGCGGTGAACGGCGAGACGTTGCTGCTCGACGCGACCGGCGCACTCTACTGGCCGGCCATGCGCACGCTCATCTTTTCCGACATGCATTTCGAGAAGGGTTCGTCTTATGCGCGGCACGGCGCGCTTCTGCCGCCTTACGATACGCGGGCGACGCTCGCGCGCGTCACGGCGCTCGTGACGCGTTATGCGCCCGCGCGCATCATCGCGCTGGGCGACAGCTTTCATGACGCCGAAGCGGCGGACCGGCTCGACACGGTCGAACGCGAGATGCTGTTGCGGCTCGCCCGGGCCGCCAGCTGGATCTGGATCGCGGGCAATCACGACCCCGAGCCGCCGTCCTGGCTCGGCGGCGACGTGGCCGAGGAAGTCGCCATCGGTGGCCTCGTGTTCCGGCACGAGCCGTCCGCGGCGCCGTTCGCGGGCGAGATTGCCGGACATCTGCACCCTTGCGCGAGCGTGACGCGGCGCGGGCGCACCTTGCGGCGGCGCTGTTTCGTGTCGGATGGCGCGCGGCTTGTGATGCCCGCATTCGGCGCCTATGCCGGCGGTCTCGACGTGCGCGAGGAGGCCGTGCGGGTGCTCTTCCCCGATATCTTCCGCGCCTATCTCCTGGGCGCGCGGCGCGTCTACGCGGTCGCGGCGTGAGTCAACTTTGCTGCCTGACGATCAGCGACGACAGCCAGCCGAACAGCATGGCCATGAACACCGCGCCGAATCCGTAGATCAGGGGCGAGGCGTGCGCGAAACGATAGATGCGCCGTTCGAATCCGCTCTGTTCCACATAAAGCGGTGTCGATTGCGCGCTCACGACATTGCCGTCGCGGAACAGATAGACCTCGGCGGTGTATTCGCCGCGCGGAACCGTCGCCGGGATCGGGACGCGAACCCGGAACAGCGAATAGCTGAGGAATTCGACGTCGGTCGTTTCCGCATAGAGGCCGGAAACGGCCCGTTCGTGGATCGCCGCCACGCGAAAGGGCTCGGCTTTGGCGAGAACATGCGTGCTCATGCTCTGTGGCTCGATACTGGCGAGGCCGATCTGATAGCGCTGCAGGATCTGCGCCGGGGCGATCGCAGATAAGGGGCGCGTGCTCGACACGAAATAGTAAGTCGGCATGCCGCCGAATTTCATCGCGTCGCGGTTGATCCAGATGCCGGCGATGCGCACTTTGCGTCGTACGATCATGCCGGAATTGGGTCCCCGCACGACCACGACCACGTCTCTCCCCGTGGGCGAGGCGTTGTTGTCGGCGGATTCGATGGCCCCGAACACGACGATGTCCGTGCCCGTGTAATTCGAGGTGATTTCGACCTGATCCTGCGAAAGTCCCGATACGAGGTCTTCGGCGCCCGCAGCCGTCGCGGCCAGACAGATGAGGATTGCAAGCAGCGCTGTGCGCATCACGATCCGCCGATCGCAAGTGAATAGAGATCGTCGGGAGTCGCCACCAGACCGTATAGCAGCCGCAATCCCACCGCGAGCACGAGGATGGCGAGCATGAGCCGGAGCTGTTCGCCGCGAAGCCGTGTCGCCATCCGCACGCCGAACTGCGCCCCGATCGAACCGCCCAGGATGAGGATTGCCGCAAGCACGATATCCACGGTGTAGTTGTCTGCGGCATGCAGGATGGTGGTCGTGGCCGTCACGAAGACGATCTGCACCAGAGACGTGCCCATGACCACATTGGTGGGCATGCGCAGGATGTAGATCATGGCGGGAACGATGACGAAGCCGCCGCCGACGCCGAGGATCGCTGACAGGAGCCCCACCAACACGCCGAGCAATATGGGCGGAATGACGCTTATATAAAGTCGCGACTGCCGGAACCGGATCTTCCCCGGCAGGCTGCGAATCCAGTTGTATTGCTTCTGACGGCGGGCAGGCTGAGGCCTGCCGGCGCGCGCCGCGAGCAGCGTGCGCACGCTTTCGTCCATCATCAAACCGCCCACTGTGCCAAGCAGGACGACGTAGCCGGCCGAAACCGCGATCTCCGACTGGCCGGCCGCGCGCAGAACGCCGGACAGAATGACGCCCAGCCACGATCCCACGAGGCCGCCCGCGAGCATGACGCCGGCCATCTTGAAATCGACGGCCTGGCGTCGCCATTGCGCGATCGCGCCCGACATCGACGACGCCGTCAGATGGCTGGCAGTGGTGGCCACTGCGACTTCAGAGGGAATCCCGTAAAAGATGAGAAGCGGCGTCAGCAGAAAACCGCCGCCTACACCGAGCATGCCGGAGAGAAAACCCACCGCTGCGCCCATGCCGAGAAGGATCAGCCAATGGACTGACATCTCGGCGATGGGCAAATAAATTTCCATCGGTCAGACGATTTGCGTGTGGAGGCGGCCGGCCCGGCTCGACGATTCACCGGGCGAACGCGAGTCTGCGCGCGCCTCGCGGCACGGTCAACCTGAGGCGGAGAAATGCTTAGCCGAACAGCGCGGCCGGATCCGGCGGAATGTTGGCGCTGCGGTCCATCGGCTGCGGCTTGAACGCATCGGCGGCGTGCTGTGCCGCGATGCGGTCGGGCTCGCTCAATTGCGTCGAAAGCGCGTCGATACGGGCCTTCGATTCCGCATCGCCCTGGGCCGCCGCGACAGCGTACCATTTGAACGCATCCGGCAGGCTCTGCGGAACGCCCATGCCGCGCTCATAGAGTACCGCAAGATTGAACTGCGAATCGGCGAGGCCGAGATTGGCGGCGCGCGTGAACCACTGCGCGGCCTGTGCGAGATCCTTGGTGGCGCCGGTGCCTTGCGCATACGCGACGGCCAAATTGTGCATGGCCTTGCGGTTGCCCTGCTGGGCGGCGACTTCATACCAGTGGACGGCTTTGGCGGGATCGGTTGCCACGCCGTGACCGCGCTCGTAGAGCGTTCCGAGGCGATAGGCTGCGATGGCGTCGTTCTGCGTCGCGGCGCGTTCGAGCCATTTGGCGGCTTCCGCTTCATTCACGGCGACGCCGTCGCCATCGAGATATTTGAGTCCGAGAAGCATTTCGCCCTTGGCGTTGCCGGAATTGGCGAGTGCGGTGAGGCGATCAAGCAGCGAGACCTGTTGCGGCGCCTGCGCAGCCGGTGCGGAAACCGCCGCGGTGCGAGCGGCAGCGACATTGGTCGAAGCGGGGGTCGATGCAGCTGGAGCGGAAAGCGGATGCGCTTCGACCGCCTGTGTGCGAGGCACATGGCGCGGCGCTGGAATGCGCGGCGAACCCGGCGGCGTCGTGTCGACGCCGGTGTCCGTCGATGGTTGCACCGTGCTCGTATTGGCAGCGGACGAAGGCGTCGTGGACGTTTGCGTTGCCGGCTGGCTGGAAGCCGTTTGCGTGGCCGACGATTGGGCGCGGAACGAATCCGGCAATGCGGCTTGCGGACCGGACGGCGTGTTCGAAACCAGACCCCGGCTCAGAAGCACGCCCGCGAGGACGGCCAGCACCGCGATCGCTGCGATCCCGCCGACAAGCACGAAGCGCGTGCGTCCGCGCTGAGGCGTCTGTTCCGGTGCGCCGGCGAAACCCCAGGAGAAACCGCCGGCGCGTGCGCCGGGTTGGGCTTCCGCGCTGGACGCGGCGCGCGCAGCGCGACGGGCGGCCGTCAAATAGGACTCTGCACCGGCGGCGCTCGCCTGCTGCACGGCGTTGGCGGCAAAAGCATCCGCGCCGAACGCGTGCGCGCCGCCGAAATTAGGTTCGGCGCCGAAGGCCGGCGGCAGATCCGGAATCGGTTGTGCGTTCGCGAAGCCGCCGGCGGGCTGCTGGAACGCAGGCGGCGGCATATCGGGAAACGGCGGCAGATCGAAGCTGGCCGTTGGGGCCGGAGCGGCCACTTGCGGCGGCGCGGGAGGCGCAGGCAGCGTGGGATCGACCGTCTCGAGGCGGCCTGAAGCTTCTTTCACGGCGGCACGCAATTCGGCGACCGCTTCACGCTGACGCTTGTCCGCGGCATCGACGCGTTGCGTCAGATTGCGCAGATTTTCTTCAACCGTGCCGGCCGTACCCGCCGTGCTGCGTTCGGTGTGTTCGAGCCGCCCGGCGATTTCCGACAGCGCGTGCTCGATGCCTTGCAGCCTGCGGTCGACAACCGGCTCGGAGTTGCGAGTTTCGAGCTTGATGACGTTTTCTTCCAGCCGCGCCATGGCGCCGGCGGTCTGTGCTTCGCTGGCCGCGAATTTCGTGGCCAGACGTTCGAGAGTTTCGCCCAATTGCGCCAGCGCGTTGGCCTGACGCTGAATCTCGGCTTCCTCGGTCTTGCGTGTCGCGGCGGTGGATTCGATGCTTTCGAGCGTCTTTTCCATCGCACTGGCGCTCGAATGCGCCGCGCGCTCGACGGCGCGCACGCGTTCGTCAATGGCGGCGATGCGGCCATTGAGCGCCTTCGAGGAATGGTCCATCTCGTCGCGTGCTTCGAGAAGCTTGCCCGCGACCGACTCGACGTTGTTCGCAAGAGCGGCGATCTGGGTTGCGGATTGATTGGCGGTGTCTGCGATCTGATCGGCGACACGCGACAGGCCCTGGTGAAGGCCTTTGACCGCTTCCCTGAGACCGTCGCTGGCCGGGTGCCGTTCGACGCGCGCAAGCCTTTCGTTCAGACCGACCACATGCGATCCCAATTGATCGAAAGCCTGTGCCTGCTCGCGGGCCGCGATGTTGATCTCGGTTGCCGCCTTGCTCATCGCGCGGCTGTTTTCGGATTGGCTGCGCTCGGTGGCGTCGAGCCTGCGGGCAAGCCCGCGCAATTGTTCTTCGATCCTGCGATAGGCGTTGTGGGTCTCGCTTTCGCTGCGCGACACGCGCGCCAGCATGTCGTCCGTGTCGCGGCTGGTTGCCGAGGGGGCCGGCTCGGGCACATAGCCGCCGGATGTCCCGTGACGCCAGGCTTCCCGCATCGCTTCGACGGGCTCGCTGCCCTCCGAAAGGTTGCGCAGGATGCGCCGGGTCAGCCATTCCCCGACGGACAGGCCTTCACGACGGGCGGCAGCCCTTGCGGCCTCGCGGGCCTCGGGAGGGATACCGGCAATGTTCCAGGGTAGATCAGGCTGCATTTCGGTTCGCCATGCGCCGTACCCGCAAATCAAGGTATCGGCGTCAAGATTCTGTGTAAAGAAACGATGCCTACCCGACTTTCAGGCGTCCGCAGCGAAGCACCTAGCTCGCAGGCATATTTAACCAAGAGCGTTAACGGCGGGTTAGCGGGGGGCGACACCGGCTTTGGACAGCTCTTCGGGCAGCGTTCCCGACAGCCAGTCCCACGCCATGCGAAAGTCCGAAAACAGCG
>JBEKLK010000046.1:0-17932 GCA_050010235.1 Rhizomicrobium sp. | reverse complement strand
CCATCACCACCCGTGCGCTCGCGGCCGTGACGATCGTGCTTTCGACCGTGAGTTTTTTCGGGTACGGCGCAACGCCGCCCCATCGCGATCTGGGCTTGATGATCGCGGCCGCCCGAGACGTCTATTTTGGCGCCTGGTGGACGGCCGCGGTTCCCGCCATAGCACTTGCGCTCTTTATTCTGTGCGCGCGCCTTGCCGCCGGCCTCGACGAAGGCGAGCGCGCATGAGCGGCCGTCTCCTGACCGTCACCGAACTGACCGTCACGCGTCCCGGCGCAAAGCGGCCCGAGCTCGACCGCCTCTCGCTCGCCGTCGATGCCGGAGAAACGCTCGTCATCCTCGGCGAAGCAGGTTGCGGCAAGGACGCGCTCATGCGCGTGCTGGCCGGCGCGCCGGACCGTGACGAAACCGTCGACGGCACCTTGCAATTCGGCGACGCCTCGCCCGAGCGCGCGATGAAATTTCCGAAACCCGCGATCCGGATGTCCTATCTGCCGGGACCTTTCGAGCAGCCGTTGAATCTGCATGTGTCGGCTCTGTCGCAGCTGACCCGCATCGTGGCCCGCAAGCTGGATGCGCCGCGGGCAAGTGCGCAGGAAGAACTCGGTCTCGCCCTAGGCCGCCTTTCCGGCGCGCCGAAGCTTGCCGATCTCGACCGGCCGCCCGCATCCCTGTCGCCGGAAATGCAGGCGTGGGGATTGTTCGCCGCCGCCTACGCCCAAAACCCCGAATTGCTGTTGGCCGATCATTCCCTGGCGGGTCTCGCGCCCGGACATGCACGCGCTCTGACGCGCGCATTGCTGGCCGAACAGGCGCGTCTCGGCTTTGCGATTCTCTACGCCGCGATGAATGCGGAGACGCCGGCATGGCTCAGGGGCCGGTTGATCGTCATGCGTCACGGCAAGATCGTGGAAGAAGGTCCGGCCGAGCGGCTCGCGACTTCGCAGGCGCACAGTTACACGCAAACCCTGTTCAAGGCCCAGCCCGCCCCGTTGAGCGACAAACCCCAACCGCGCGCCAGCACGCGCGGCCAGCCCGTGATTCAGGCGTATCGCATCGAAATGGCGAAGCCTTCGCCCAAGCGCCTGCGCGACGACCTGACCTTCGAGTTGCGGCGCGGTGCGTCACTGGCGCTGATCGGCGACGAAGGTTCCGGACGGCACACGCTTATGCGCATTCTGTTGGGGCTCGACCGCGCGCCTGCGGGCCGCGTCGTGTTCGATGCGGTCGACATCGGCGTGCTCGCCCGCAACATGATGGCGCGGCTCCGGCGGCGCGTCGCGTTCGTGGCGGGAGCCGACGACATGCTCGATCCGCGCATGACCGTCTGGGATACGGTATCCGAACCGTTGCGCACCCATCTCGATCTGCCGCGCCATGTGACCGCCAGTTATCGCGACGTGGCGCTCAAGCGCGTGGGACTTGCGTCTCTGCCGGGCAACCGCTCCGTGGCAACCCTGTCGGTGTTCGACAAGCGCCGGCTGCAGGTGGCACGCGCCATCGTCAGCGCGCCCGTGCTGGCGGTGATCGACGAGCCGTTGCGGGGGCTCGACGCATTCGCGCAGGCCGTGATGCGCGATCTGCTCAAGAATTTCCGCACGCAGGAAGGCCCCGCGTTTCTCGTGATCACCTCCGACATCATGGTCGCGCAATCGCTGGCCGAGGATGCCATGATTATGAAGGACGGCCGCGTGATCGAGCGCGGCGCATTGGCCGACATCCTGCGCGCGCCGAAAGCGGCCTATACCCTCTCCTTGATCGAGGCTTCGGCCCCGGTCAAAAACAGCGCACTTTCGCCCGCCGCGCCGCAGGGCTAGAACACGTCCGAAGGGGCACGCGCGCCCGAGGACTGGTATGCCCACGCTCAAAGACCCATCGCTTCTCAAAGCCGACGCCTATGTGGATGGCGCATGGCTGGCTTGCAGCGCGCGTTTCGCCGTGACCAATCCCGCGACCGGCAAGACCATCGCCGAAGTCGCCGACCTGACCGAAATCGAGACGGCCCGCGCGATCGAGGCTGCGGCCCGCGCCTTCCCGGCCTGGCGAAAAAAGACCGCGAAGGAACGCGCCAATACCTTACGCAAATGGTTCGAACTCATCATGGCGAACCAGGAAGACCTCGCGCAGCTGATGACGGCGGAACAGGGCAAGCCTCTGGCGGAGACCCGCGGCGAAGTCGCCTATGGCGCATCGTTCGTGGAATGGTTCGCGGAAGAGGGCAAGCGCGTTTATGGCGACGTGATCCCGACAACGCAGGCGGGCCGGCGCATCTTCGTGTTCAAGGAGCCGATCGGCGTTGTCGCTGCGATCACGCCGTGGAATTTCCCCAATGCGATGATCACGCGCAAATGCGCGCCGGCCCTCGCCGCCGGATGCACCTTCGTGATCAAGCCGGCCGAGGATACGCCGCTCTCCGCGCTCGCACTGGCCGAACTGGCGGGCCGGGCGGGAATTCCCGCCGGCGTGTTCAACGTCGTGACCAGCAGCCAGCCCGCGAAAGTGGGCGGCGAACTGACGCAGAATCCGCTCGTGCGCAAATTCTCGTTCACGGGCTCGACGGAGACCGGCAAGCTCCTGATGCGCCAATGCGCATCCACCGTGAAGAAGGTGTCGCTCGAACTTGGCGGCAATGCGCCTTTCATCGTGTTCGACGACGCCGATCTTGAGGCGGCGGCCGACGGCGCGATGCTGTCGAAGTTCCGCAACATGGGTCAGACTTGCGTCTGCGCCAACCGATTCCTGGTGCAGGACGGAATCTACGACGCATTCGCCGAGAAACTCGGTAGCCGCATGGCCAAATTGAAAGTGGGCGACGGCACGGAAGACGGCGTGACGCAAGGACCGCTGATCAATATGGAGGGCGTCGAGAAGGTGGAGCGGCTGTTGAAAGACGCGACATCCAAAGGCGCGAAAATCGTGACCGGCGGCAAGCGCCACGCGCTGGGTGGCACCTATTTCGAACCAACGCTTCTACGCGACGTGACGGCCAAGATGGCCTGCGCGCGCGAGGAGATCTTCGGGCCCGTTGCGACCCTTTTCCGCTTTAGTTCGGAGGAAGACGCGATCCGCATGGCCAACGATACGCAATACGGCCTCGCCGCCTATTACTATGCGAAAGATATGGGCCGCATCATGCGCGTGGCCGAAGCTCTGGAATACGGCATCCTCGGCATCAACGAAGGCATCATCTCAACCGAGGTGGCGCCGTTCGGCGGCATGAAGGAATCCGGCACCGGCCGCGAAGGTTCGAAATACGGCATCGAAGATTATCTCGAAATCAAATATCTCGCCCTTGGCGGATTGGGGATGGCCTGAACATGATACCGCGCTACGCAAGGCCCGACATGACGGCGATCTGGTCGCCGGAGACGAAGTTTCGCATCTGGTTCGAGATCGAGGCCCATGCCGCAGACGCATTGGCCGAATTGGGCGTGATCCCCAGGGACGCGGCGCGGACGGTTTGGGAAAAAGGCCGCAACGCGAAATTCGATGTCGAACGCATCGATGCGATCGAACGCGAAGTGAAGCACGATGTGATTGCCTTCCTCACCCATCTCTCCGAGATCGTGGGTCCGGAAGCGCGCTTCGTGCACCAGGGCATGACCGCGTCGGACGTACTCGACACCTGCCTCTCGGTGCAACTGACGCGCGCGGCGGATCTGCTGATTGCCGATGTCGATCTGCTGCTGGCCGCGCTCAAGCGCCGCGCCTTCGAATACAAGGACGCGGCTACGATCGGCCGCAGTCATGGCATCCACGCCGAGCCCACCACATTCGGCGTCAAGCTGGCGGGCTTCTATGCGGAGTTCGCGCGAGCCCGGGCGCGTATCGCAGCGGCGCGCGAGGAGATCGCCGTCTGCGCCATTTCCGGCTCGATGGGCACCTTCGCGAATATCGACCCGCGCGTCGAAGCCCATGTCGCCAGGGCGATGGGGCTGAAGATCGAACCGGTCTCCACACAGGTAATTCCGCGGGACCGGCATGCGGCGTATTTCGCGGCGCTTGGCGTGGTGGCGGGCTCGATCGAAAGGCTGGCCACGGAAATCCGTCATCTGCAGCGCACCGAAGTGCTGGAAGCGGAGGAATATTTCTCGGAAGGCCAGAAAGGTTCTTCCTCCATGCCCCACAAGCGCAATCCGATTCTGACGGAGAACCTGACAGGCCTTGCCCGCATGGTCCGCGCCTATGTGGCGCCGGCGCTGGAAGACGTGGCGCTGTGGCACGAGCGCGACATCTCGCATTCCTCCGTCGAACGTTATATCGGGCCCGACGCAACGATCACGCTGGATTTCGCGCTCACGCGCGTGGCCAACGTCGTCGACAAGCTGCTCGTTTATCCTGCACGCATGCGGGAGAATCTCGACCGCACGCGAGGCCTCATCCACAGCCAGCGCGTGCTGCTCGCGCTGACGCAGGCGGGAGTCGGCCGCGAAGAGTCCTACGCCCTCGTGCAGCGTAACGCGATGCGCGCGTGGAACGGCGACGGCGCGCTGCTGGATTTGTTGAAGGCCGACAAGGACGTGACCAAGGCGTTGCCCGCGTCGAAACTCGAAACGCTGTTCGACCTCGACTACCACCTCAAACACGTCGACACGATTTTCAAGAGAGTGTTTGGGACATAGAGCGATCCGGCGAAACCGGCGCGCGCTTAGACCAGTCCGTTCGCAATCAAGCTCTTCGCGCAGTCGAGTACGGTTTCTTCCTTCGTGCGCGGCCGCCAGCCGAGCAGCTTCTGCGCCTTGGCTGAAGTGTAATCGTGCCTGTGGCCGAGGTTTGGCGTCACCGCGCCCAGATCCTTGTCGAACAGGCTCGCCAGCCGCAGCACGAAATCCGGAACCTTGCGGGTCGGGACTTTGGCGGCGTCCGCGCCCAGTTTGGCGCGCAACAGAGCGGCCATGTCCGCCATCCACGCGAATGTGCCGGCTGCGATGAAGCGCTGGCCCGCCGCTTCCGGCGCGGTCATCGCGCGGATATGCAGATCGGCGACATCGCGCGCATCCACGATATTGAAACCGAGCCGCGGGAGGCCCGGCACCTTGCCGGTCAGCAGGCGCTGGACCACCTGGACGGAATCCGAAAAGTCGCGGCTCAAGACCGGCGCCAGCACGAGCGCCGGATTGACGGTGGCAAGTGTCGTCGCGCCTCCCGATGCCGCGATCAGATCCCATGCGGCGCGTTCCGCGATCGTCTTCGAGCGGGAATAGGCGCTGACTTTCGGATTCGAAAGATCGGTCCAGGTCGTTTCGTCCTGCACGCTGTCCGGACTGCCGGGCGCACTGCTTGTGGCGGCTACGGAGGACGTCATCACCACGCGCTTCACGCCGGCCTTGATGGCCGCGTTGATGGCACGCTTCGCACCCTCGCGTGCGGGCACGATCAACACGTCGGGATCTTTCGGTTCGGCAACGCCCAGCGGCGACGCCACATGGAGCACGTAATCGCAGCCGCCGGTCGCTTCATTCCAGCCCGCATCCGAGGTGAGGTTTGCCGCATAGAAACTCAGGCGATCCTGCGCATCGACCGCTTTGCCGAGTGCGGCCCGTACCGCCGCCTCGCGGTCCAGGCTTCGCACCGTCGTACGCACGGTGTAGCCCTGCTGCAGCAAACCGATCACGCACCAGCCGCCGATAAATCCGGAGCCGCCCGTCACCAGCACCGTCGCTTTGTCGCTCATGATCGTCCTTTCGAATCTCGCTTAATCGGGGAGGAAAAAGTCACGCGGCTCTCAAAGCGTATCGCACCGGCAAGGTCTTGAGGCCGCTCACGAACACGGAATGCGAGCGCTTCGGTTCGCCGGCCAGCTCGATATGGTCGAGACGCTTCAGCAGTTCCGAAAAGAAGGCCCGGATTTCCATCTTGGCCAGATGCTGGCCCAGGCAGACATGCGCGCCATAGCCGAACGCGACGTGGCGATTGGGCTCGCGATCGACTTTGAAGCGGAACGCATCGGGATAGACGTCCTCGTCCCGGTTGCCGGACATGTAAAGCAGCTGGAGCGATTGGCCCTTTTTGATCGTCTTGCCGCGCAGTTCGTGGTCTTCGGTCGCGGTGCGCATGAAATGCTGCACGGGCGTCACCCAGCGGATCATTTCGTCGACGGCTATGGGCAGCAATTCCGGATTGGCCTTAAGCTTCGCGAGTTCGCCGGGATTTTCGATCAGCGCGCGCAAGCCGCCGGAGATCGAGGCGCTGGTCGTGTCATGGCCCGCGGTCGCCACGATGATGTAGTAGGAGGCGGATTCGAGATCGCCCAGCGGTTCGCCTTTGATCTTTCCATTGGCGATGACGCTTGCGAGATCTTCGCCGGGATGGGCCCGCCGTTCGGCCGTCATGTTGTTAAAGTAATTGAAAAATTCCATGATCGTGTTGGTGTTGACGCCGGGATCATCTTCCTTGCGCTTCAATTCCGGATCGCTGCCGCCGAACAATTCCTGCGTCAGCTTCAGCATCAGGCCTTCGTCGGATTCGGGCACGCCCAGGATCGACATGATTACATGCAGCGGATACCACATCGCGACGTCGCGCGTGAAATCGCAGGTCGGTCCCAGCTCCATCATCCGGTCGACATAGCGTTTGGCGAGTTCCGCCATGCGCCCGTCGAGCTTCTTCAGATTGGGCGGCATGAACCAACCCTGGGTGAGCCCGCGATAGGCGCGATGATCGGGATTGTCCATGTGGACCAGCGTGCGGAACGGCTCGACCCTGCCCGTCTTGGGATCGGGGCCGCCCCACATGGCAGCGAGGTCTTTTTCCGTCTGCGCGTTGATCAGGGTCGTGCGCGACTCGTTGATGAATTTGTCGTTGAGCTTTTCGATTTCGAGGATGTCGGCATATTTCGTGATCGCCCAATAGGGCCGAAACCCGTCCGGCGCCGTCCAGTGGACGGGATCTTCCTTGCGCAATTGCGCAAACAGCGCGTGGATGCGCGCTTCGTCGGCATAGGTTGCGGGCGAAGCGATGGCATTGTCGATGTCGCTCATGGGTTCGTCTTCCGGGATTGCGAGTCGCCGGATTGTCTTCTCTGCAAACGCGGGCGGCAAGACCGGCCCCACTCCCGCCGGAAGTCAGTCACAATTCGGCCCCACACACGGGGTCCCATCCGGTGGATTGCAACGGGAGGGGCCGATGTCGGGACGCGGAATCCGGAATTCGCTTTGGCGCGTGGTGCTGCCGGTCGTCATGGCGACGGCCCTTTCGGGATGTTTCGATCTCAGCCAAAACATCTCGGTGGGCCGTGACGGCACGGGGCATTACCGGGTAGCAGTTGCCGCCGAAGGATTTGTCGGCCAGGCGCTGAAAAGCAAATCCGCCAACGATCTGGTGGGCGGCAACCGGGCGCGAACCACGACCAGCGACATCAACGGCCGGGTCACGCGCGTTTCCGTCGTCGATTTCAAATCCTTGTCCGATTTGAAGCTCGGCGAGGAATCCATGAGCATCGTCACCCATGGCCGCGGGTTCTTCGGCTTCGGCTCCACGCACGCCACCTTCCGCTACGTCTTCTCCGTGGATCGCGCACGGCGGGCCCATGGCGGCGATACGAATGGCGACGAGCAGATGGGCAAGCAGGTACTGGCCGGAATTCTGGGCGATCACAGCTACAGCTTCACCGTCACGTTGCCGGGATCGATCGAGCACATCGCGCCGGTCTGGATCGGCAATACGGAAATCAAGCCGAATGTCTCCGGCGATTTTTATCACGGCCGTACCATCGTCTGGACCATGCCGATCGCCACGCTGTTTTCGGCCAAGGACCTGACGTTCGAAGTCGATTACAGCGCCTTTGGTTCGTTCACCGACGCGCATTCGCAACCGACCGGCAGCGCGGATTTCTGAGTGCACTTCCATTAGAGCCGTTTGATGGATGTGATCGGGCCCGCGCGGTTTGCAATGCGACCTGCGGCATCCGCGAGCGGCTCGACGGCCGCTTCCATGTAGAACGCGTTGGCGTGCAATAGCCGCACGGCATCCAGCATCACGCCCACATGATCCGTCCAGAACACGAGATCGCCGCGCGCAAGCCGTGAGAGATCGGGCGGAATGGCGATCCCTAGCGCAAGCTCCTGCATGTCCGCATCGCGCGGCGCGGCAATCCCGCCCGCTTCGAGCGAAGTCTGGACGAGCCCCGAACAATCGATGCCCGCCACGGTCTTGCCGCCCCACACATAGGGCACGCCGCGAAACCGCTCGGCGACCGCGACCCAGTCACTTGCAGTTTGTCTGATCGGTGCAAGATGGCCGGCAAATACGAAGCCCTCCGGTGCAATCTTCGCGAAGCGGCCGTCTTGCCCGACGACCTTCACCTTTGCATTCATCGGCAGCATGTCGCGTACCGGAAGCTTGAAATCCGGTGCGGGCAGCAGCGGCGTCAGCGGAGCGATGACGCGATGATCGGGCGTGGCGCCAACATCCCGCAGATCGCCGGCCGCGACATAGCCCACATAATCGTCCAGCGCCGATTGGCCCCAGGCCCAGCCATTTGCGACTTCGTAGACGGTAAAACCTTCGCCGAACAGCAACTCGGTTTCGCGACGGGACGCGGCATCCCGCTCGGCATGCAATCCGGCGCGACCGCGCGCCACCATCCGCAATGTGCCATCAGCGAAGCGCGCGGCTTCGACCTTGCCCTTCAGACGAGCGGCCGCGAGATCGGGCCGCGCCGGCGTGATGCGGGGATCGCTCAAGCCTTCGTCCCGTAACGCGCCGCCAGGAGCGCATAAAGCGCGCGCGCCGCGTTCGCCTCGGCTCCCACCTTGCGGCCGGGCCGCGGGCGATCGTTCCAGGCCGGAATGTCGAGATGCACCCAGGATTTCGCGCGCTCGACAAACCGGTTCAAAAACAACCCCGCCGTGATCGCACCGGCCAGGCCGTAATGCGGATTGTTGGTGAGATCGGCGATGGGGCTCTCCAGCGCATTTTCATAGCCGCGCCACAACGGCAGCCGCCACAGGGGATCGCAGGCCTCAACGCCGTGCCGCGCGAGATCGGTCGCGAGCGTTTCGTCGTCGGTGAAGAAGGGCGGCAATTCCATCCCCGTCGCCGAACGCGCGGCACCTGTCAACGTCGCCACGTCGATCAGAAGCTCCGGCGCTTCGCCGTCGGCTTCGGCCAGCGCATCGGCCAGCACAAGGCGGCCTTCGGCATCCGTGTTGCCGATTTCGACCGTCAATCCCTTGCGGCTCGGAAACACGTCGCCCGGCCGATAGGCATTGCCCGACACGGAATTCTCGACAGCCGGGATCAGCACGCGCAGACGCAGATCGAGCTTGGCGCCCATCACCATATGCGCGAGGCCAAGCACAAGCGCGGCGCCTCCCATGTCCTTCTTCATCGTCAGCATATTGGCCGAGCCCTTGAGATCGAGCCCGCCGGAATCGAAGCACACGCCTTTGCCGACCAGTGTCACCTTTGGCGCGCCGGGCCGGCCCCAATGCAGATCGATCAGCCGCGGCGCGCGCGTCGAGGCGCGACCCACCGCATGGATCAGCGGATAGTTCGCCTTGAGCAGCGCCTCGCCGACGATGAACGAAATCTTCGCGCCGTGGCGTTTCGCCAGATCGCGCGCAGCGTCCGCCAGTTCTTCCGGACCCATGTCGTTCGACGGCGTGTTGACGAGATCGCGCGCGAGGAACACGCCTTCCGCGATGCGGCTGACCTCCTCGCCATCGACGCCCGGCGGCACGACCAGCTTCGGGATCTCGCGTGAGCTTTTGCGATAACGCGCGAATCGATAGGTGCCGAGTGCCCAGGCGAGCGCGCCACGCGCGCCGCCGAAGCCGTTGGGCACGTCGCCCAGCACATAGGTGCCATGCGGCAGATGTTCCGAGAAGGTCGCAAGCGCCAGAGGATCGTCGCCCTTGCCGAGCCCCAATACGGCCGCAGCGATGCCGCCGCTTGCCGCAGGCACCAGCGCGAGTTCGCCGCTCTTCGCCGCAAATCCCGCGCCGGAGAGCCAATTTGCTTCGCGCTTCGGCCGCGCGGCCAGCCAGCGTTTGAGATCGGGCGCCTTCACGGCGTGAAGCTTCACGGCGCTCTTTGCAGTTCTCACAAGGCTGGGATGCATGTCGGGCCCTTTGCATGATCGGCGGCGCGAATCTAGGAATCGCACAGACCCGCCGCAACCGGAGATTCGAGATGGCCGCGCAGTATACGCTGATCATGGGGACGCAGGACTGGTCTTCCTGGAGCCTGAGGCCCTATCTGGCGCTCCGGGCAACGGGCGCGCCGTTCGAGCAGATCGTCATTCCGCTTCGACAACCCGATTCGAAGGCGAAAATCCTGCGCCATTCCCATTCCGGATATGTGCCCGCGCTCAAGATTGCCGAAGCGGGGAAAACGCACACCGTGTGGGACAGCCTCGCCATCTGCGAAACCCTGGCCGAGCGCCATCCGGCCGCAAAGCTGTGGCCCGACGATCCGTTCGTGCGCGCCGAAGCGCGTTCCTATGCCGCCGAGATGCATTCCGGTTTCGCGGCGGTGCGCGCGAACCTGTCGATGGATTTCGCCCGCCGCGTGCCCACGCCTGCGCTCGACGACGAAACCAAACAGCAGGTGGCGCGCATCATCGACGCCTGGACGCATGCGCTGACGCAACACGGCGATGCCAATGGATTTCTGTTCGGCCGTTTCTCCGTCGCCGATTGCATGTATGGGCCCGTCGTATCGCGCTTCAGGACCTATGGCATCGCAACGCCGCCGATCGTCGGCGCCTATATGGAGCGGATGTTCGCGCTGCCTGCCATGCACGATTGGGACACAGCGTCGAAAGCCGAAGTGGATGCGGGGCTCGCCTGACGGGCCGTGCGTCGAAACGCGATGCGGTGCGGCTGTCGACAATCTTGCAACAGCAGAGGTGCATCTGTGCATCACTGCTGCCTGCCGAAATTGAAAAATTTTCTCGTTCCGGAATCCTGAGCGAATTCAATCGCTTGATGCGGCGGAACAGGGCTTTCGATCCCTGTTCTTAGCCCTGTTATTTTCCCTGTTTTCTGCACCGAAACGCCGTGTTTCTTGGGCACCATTTGGGGCCAGCACCGCAGCGGAGGACCTTCGCGCGACAACTCGCGGCTCCCGCGCAACAACAAATTTCCGGCGCGCGGATCGCCGCCCGTCTTTCCGCATGTGCCGATACTTTCCACGTTCGCTTTCCATCACAGGAAAACGCCCAACATGGCGCTGCAAATTCGTCCACGCAATCGATCGAAACCCGGATTCGAAAGAAAGTTGGAACGTTGATCGAATCTTTGGCGAATTCGATGCGCGATTTTATTGACGGGTCAGGAGGTTAGGAAGCGGGAAAATTTCTTTGGGGCCGCATGCATTGACGAACTATCGCCGAATTACCATCGCTCGCGGCGCGTGGCTCAGCCAACAGGGTTCTACACAAGCGCCATTGGAGACGAGGAGAGGAATTTGGCGTGGCGGCCTTGGAGTTCGCTCGAATTGGCCATGCCGGACACTCAAAGTCATCACGCGCGGTAGTGAAGCGCATCGACCAGCAGCGTGAAAGCGCGGGCAGGCTGTCTTCGACTCGGATAGTAGAGATGATAGCCCGACGAGCGCGGCGTCCAATCGGCAAGGACTTTCACGAGGCGGCCTCGAGCGATGTGCTCCCGGACTGCGTCCTCAGGCAGGTAGGAAAGCCCAACGCCTTCCAACGCCATGTAGAGGCTCAGCGTGATCGTGTTGCTTGCCAGCGACCCGTCGGTCCGCGCATTCAATTCACGACCGCCCTTGGCGAATGGCCAAGTCCAGAAGCCGCCGGGTTGGAATTACGGGGACGCTTAATCCATTATAGAAGAAACGGCCACACGCCTGCGCCGGCCGTGGGAAAGTTCGGGGATCGATTTCACGTCGCCGTTATTTCCGCAAGGAGCGCTGCCCGGGATGTCGCGCGGAATCGACGGTTGTCCCGGTTGGGATGTCGCGAGCAAAAATGAATTCGCGAGAACTTAGCCGCTAGTTGCTAAAGACCGGGGCAGAATTTACAACCGCGCCGGAATCGTCGACCGCAAGAATCATACGGCGGTCCCGGCTTGCACCGGCCATGGCAATATCGCGTGCGCTGGCGAGAGCCTCTACCTGAGCCGCAAAAACGTCAGATAGCTCCATACCCTCATCGTCGGGAATGACCAACCTGCCGTCTATGATGTGAAAGAAGAATCTCGACACGAACCGCCCCTTTGCATCGCTCCACATGCACTAGCATACATTAAGAGGCAAATAAATCCGTCAATTGAGAAGAGTTAGTAAGCGGCAACAAAAACCGTGTGACCGTCGCACTTCGTATGGATATCGCCTGGTATCGCTCGGAAACCGGCTTCCGACAAATCAATCGTCGTGCTCTGCAGTACGTGGGGCATTTCCCGCGTTCTTGGAATTCTCGTCAACGTCGACGTTGGGAAGATGCTCCTCGCAAAGGTACGTCTTTCGGCCATCAGCGTTCAGTTGAAACGCGATGGCGCGCCGACCGCATATTTGGCAATAGTGTTTTTCCCTCATAGCCCGACTACAACGCGGCTGTCGGCGACAAGGATGCAGATGCCTTAAAATGGCCCCGGTCGGTTCCGGGTTTATTCTATTTGTTTCGCAATTCTATCAAACGCATGAAATAGTGCGCGAGCGGCTGGAACGGATAGGGCTTAATGAGAAACGGCTCTTTTTCGCAAAGGTCGCGAGCGGCTTGAAGCTTGGGTATCTGCCCGGACGTCAACAGAAGCGGCAATTCGGGACGATGGGCTTTCAACCACATAGCGAGCCCGATGCCGTCCATGTCGCCCGGCATCTGGATATCGCTGAAGACAAGATCAATTTGAGCTTCGTCCGACTCGAGAATCTCGATGGCTTCTGCGGCATTCGCGACCGCCAGGACCTCGAAGCCGCACTCCGTCAGATGCTCCGAAACGGTAGCTCGGATGAGTTCTTCGTCGTCGACTACCAAAATCGCGGGAGCGCGCTCGTGGCGTGAAAGAAACACTTCAAAAAGGTCGCCACCGCCCACGATCTTTCCACCACGAATCGTGCACCCCATGACGAAACGCCAACCCGCGTTCATCGTTCCGTTGCTTTGTGGGTGGTTCAGTTCGCTCCAGTCCTGGCTAAAGTCTTAGGTGGACCCTCCGGGTCGTTGGCGCGCTCGCCAGGTGGGTTCCAGCCTTGCCCGCCATCGGATCCATTCCCTCGGCGGCAGGCAGACCTCCGAAATTACGGGGACGCTTAATCCAGTACAAAAGAAGCGGCCACACGCCTGCGGCGGCCATGGGAAAGATTGGCATTCGATTCCACGTCCCCGTATTTATGCGGGATATCATTGGACGCGGAAGCCGCAGTAGTAGCCGGAAAGGAAACCGAAGCAATGCAAATGAACTATAATATCATTTGGGCGGCGCTAATGGGTGCTGTGGTGCTATATCTGGTTTTGGTGCTGGCGATCACTGCTAGAATGAGGTCGCGCCACAAAGAAATGTGGGAAAGATCGGGCAATTTTTCGCTGCTATTAAATAATTCAATTCAGAACTCGACGAAATTCTTACGATACTTTATTTTTTCCAATTCATACGCGGAACTTAACGACCGACAGATCGCTGCGTTGGCGCTAGCGGCCAAAGGGATTTTCGCTTTAGCAGCCATCCTTCTAGGCGGCGTGGACAAATTTGAGCCAATAACGGGCTGAAGCCAGGAACAACATTCCAAGGAAGCTTTCGGCGAGTTGGTCGTATCGCGTGGCGATAGCGCGATTGATCTTGAGGTGTCCGAAGACGCGCTCGATGCAATTTCGCTGACGATACTGGCGCTTGTTGTAGCGGATGACGGCCTTGCGGTTCGACTTGGGCGGGATGACGGCTTTGATGCCGCGTTTCTTGAGATCGGCCCGGATGGCGTCAGTGTCGTAGGCTTTATCGGCGAGCAGTGCCTTGGGTTGTTGTTCGGGCAAATCGATCAAGTGGTCATAGGCTTTGCAGTCCGCCGCTTCGCCCGGCGTGAGGTGGAAGGCGATGGGCCTGCCTCTGGCATCACTGAGACAATGAACTTTACTGGTGAACCCGCCCCGCGAGCGGCCAAGAGCTCGTCGATGACCCCCCCTTTTCCGCCCGCTGCCGAGACATGGGCGCGAACCGAAGTGGAATCGATGTTGTACTGACCGCTCTCTGCCATCGTCTCGGCGAGAGCGATAGCCACGCTCTCCCAGACGCCAGAGACGCTCCATCGTCGGAAGCGCCGGTAGATCGAGTTCCAGTTGCCGTACTTCTCCGGTACGTCGCGCCACGGCGTGCCGCAGCGCAGCCGCCATAAAATGCCATTGATAATATTGCGATTATCCTCGGGCGGACGGCCTCTGCCGCGCTTGCCGCTTCAAAATCCGCCATTCTGCTTCTGTCAGATCGCCGCGACTCACGACTGCGTCCTCTCGAATCCGCAGTCTTGAATCAACTCTCGATTCAGGCGTCAATCATTTTGTCCACGCCGCCTAGCTTATGCAGTCGTTGCATTTGTCGGACTCCCTCTTTGTGCTTGTGCGCTAAATATCGACCTTTCAAGTCGCCCTTGCGGACGCAGCTATCCGTAGGAATCGAAGAACTATAAATTTATGGAGCCGAATGATACACGTATTGCGTGCATACGAAATACTTGTGACGAAAAATATTTTCGTATGTTCAGCTGAAAGCGGATCTTGACTCGATATGTCCCGGTGAAAGTTTGGGGTCAGCGCAAGAACTTGAGCAGATGATTTGCTCTGACTTCGAACTTCCGCGACGGAAATTCGATGCTCGCCGGATCAAAAAATAGTTCTCGCAAAATCGACCCCTTCGTAACCTCCTGACGCGCAAATATTTTCGCCGGAAATTTTCGGCAAAGATTCGCTCAACGTTCCAAAAACCTTGTCGGATCGACGTTGTTTGCGATTGCGCGCGACGAAATCCGTCGCCATCTTGAGCGATTGCCTTGCGAAGGACGTCGCATTTGGAAGAGTTCGGGACACAGCAGGAGAAGGCCGGCGCGGCGGAATTCGCGTGGCTCGCGTTCGCGCGCCTGCATCTCAGGCAGCGGGCGAAAGCTCGCCCGCATCCGAAACGGGAGGCGCGCGCAAGTTTTTGGGCGGGGTTTATCGCAGGGACTTTAGCAGGGCAAAGAGCAGGCCTCCGAAGCCCTGCTCCGCGGCATCAAGCGATTGATTTCATTGGAAATTCCGGATCGAAAAAAAATTCGCGAAAAACCGCGGCGTTTTCATCGCAACTTTTGCTGCCGGATCGCCGCCGTGCCGCGGAGCCTTACACAGCTTTGTCGGCTTCGCGGCGTGACGGGTGCGTGGGTGGGTCCTATAAACGGCCCATGGCCCAGATCGAGGAAAACCTGTTCGGCGAAACCGGCGTGGCGGACGCGGGCGAAAGTTATGGCCGCCATTCGACCGGCATTCTGCCCAGCCATGTTTTGCGCCGGCTGATTCGCGCGCGGCGCGAAGTGCTGGCAGCGGAAGAGATCGAGGAATCGCAGATCCAGCCGGCAAGCCTCGACCTGAGGCTCGGCGCAATGGCATGGCGCGTTCGCGCCAGTTTCCTGCCCGGACCGCATGCCAGCGTGCGCGACAAGCTCGCCTCCGTGGCGCTGCACGAGATCGACCTGACGCAAGGCGCGGTGCTGGAAACCGGCTGCGTCTATGTCGTGCCGCTTCTGGAGAGCGTGGAGCTGTCGTCGCGCGTCTCGGGCATCGCCAATCCCAAGAGTTCCACCGGCCGGCTGGATGTGTTCACCCGCCTGATCACGGATCGCGCCCAGGGCTTCGACCGGATCGAGCCGGGCTATCGCGGTCCCCTCTATGCGGAAATCTCGCCGCGCACGTTTCCCGTGCTGGTCCGCAAAGGCTCCCGGCTGAACCAGCTGCGCGTCCGCAGCGGCTCGCCGCAATTCACCGACACGCAATTGAAGCGACTCAACGCCGAGCAGCCTTTGGTCGACGGCCCGGCCGATATCGACAACGGGCTGGCGCTTTCCGTCGACCTGCGCGGCGATTCGGTCAGCAAACAGGTCGGCTGGCGGGCGAAGCGGCACACGGGGATCATCGATATCGACGTGCGCGATACGCTGGATGCGCTGGATTACTGGGAGCCCATCTACGCCAGCAGGTCGGAGACGATCGTGCTCGATCCCGACGAGTTCTACATCCTGGCGTCGCGGGAAGCCGTGGCGATCCCGCCCGATTTCGCGGCCGAAATGGTGCCGTTCAATCCGCTGGTGGGCGAGTTCCGGGTTCATTACGCGGGCTTCTTCGATCCCGGTTTCGGCCACGAAGCGGGGCGCGGGCGGGGCGCGCGCGCGGTCCTAGAAGTCCGCTCCCGCGAAGTTCCCTTCATCATCGAGCACGGCCAGATCATCGGACGGCTGGTCTTCGAGCGCCTCACCGATCCGCCGCCGGAAGTTTACGGGCAGGGCATGGGCTCCAACTATCAGCGCCAGGGCCTGAAGCTCTCCAAACACTTCCGCCAGCCCTGAGCTTCGCGCGCTGCGTATTCCGGACGCGCTTGTTTATGTTGCAAAGAGATCACTTCTTGTGGCCAAAACGCATGGAAACCGCACGGTCCCATTGCAAGACATCGCAGTCCCAGCACACTTGCGCCGCTGCGGGACCACGGCAGGGGGCCAGGCACTGCAGCTTCTGGGTCCGTTTTGACGGGGGCAGACATGAGGCGGCTACGGCGCAAACGCGCCGGCCGCCTCATGACATTTCAGCCCACCAGGCCTCATGAACCCCATCCGCACATCCCGCCTGTGGCTGCGGCCGCTCGCCGCCCGCGACGCGCCTGCCATGTTCGCCATCATGGGCGACGCGGAGACCATGCGCTTCTGGGACTGGCCGGCTTTCACCGATCCGGACACGGTCGAGGAGATCGTCGCGGCCCAGATCGCCGACATGGAACGGGGCAACGCGCTCTATTGGGCGGTCTGCCTGGACGCCGACGGACCGGCCATCGGCTGCTGCGACCTCAGCGAGATCGACCAGCACCATGGCCGCGTCGAGGTGGGATTCCTGTTCAACCGCGCCCATTGGCGCCACGGCTATGCCTTCGAAGCGATGACCGCGATCCTGGATCACGCCGTCCACGAGCTCGGCCTCGAACGGCTGTGGGCGCGGTTTCATGCCGGCAATGAGAGCTCGCGGGTGCTGCTCGAACGGCTGGGATTTGCCTATGAAGGCACGTTGCGCGGCCACGTGCTGCGCGAAGGGACGCGGCGGGACTGCGTCCTTTACGGCCGCCTCGGCAGTTGATTGGTATGATAGGCGGCCCACATGCTATCGGAGCGTGTCGATCCGCAAGACAGTGGCAAACCTATATTCCCAGCATTTTGCGCCGGCGCGGCCTGGCGCTTCGTGACAATTGAAGTTGCATAGGACCCTGGATGGAAGCCTCTTTGCTGAGCTGGATGTACGCCATCGGAGCCTTTCTCGAAGGCCTGGTGCACACCACTGTGGAATTCATCAAACTGCACCAGGCATGGTCGTTTCCCGTGATCTTCCTGGTGTCGTTCGGCGAATCCTTCGTGGGGCTCAGTCTTCTGTTCCCCGGCACGACGATCCTCGTGCTGGCCGGAACGCTGGTGTCCTGGCCCTTCAACCCCCATGGCGTGCTGAACGTGTGGCCGGTCTTGGCGGGAGCGATCCTCGGCGCCGTCATCGGCGACACGATCTCCTACATGCTCGGTCAGCGTTTCGGCCATTTGCTGGAGAAGCATTGGTTCTTCGTGCGTCACCCGGAGATCCTGGCCCGCGGCTACGGGTTCTTTGCGCGGTTCGGCACTGTCAGCGTGTTCGTCGGCCGATTCTTCGGGCCCGTGCGCGCCGCGATTCCGCTGGTGGCCGGAATCATGGGCATGCCCACGCGGAAATTCTGGATCGCCAATATCGCGTCAGCATTCATCTGGGCTCCGGCCCTGTTGCT
>JBEKLK010000045.1:0-14690 GCA_050010235.1 Rhizomicrobium sp. | reverse complement strand
CGAGACGCTGGAGACCGTCGGTCCCAAACCCTTCAAAGCGACCTTGCAGGAGCCTCCCATCAAGGGTGATTCCAGTTCCACCGCAAAAGACCCCGCGCTGCCCGCCTATGTCGCTTATCAGGGCGATGGCGATGTAACCGCGCCGCTCGTCTATGTGAATTACGGCATGCGCGACGACTACAAGACGCTCGAACGGTTGGGCGTCAGCGTCAAAGGCAAGATCGTCATTGCACGCTACGGTTCCGGCTGGCGCGGATTGAAGCCCAGGCTTGCGCAGGAACATGGCGCGATCGGCTGCATCATTTATTCCGATCCGACCGATGACGGTTATGCGGTCGAAGAGACCTATCCCAACGGACCCGCACGTCCGCCTCACGGCATCCAGCGCGGTTCCGTCGAGGATATGACTCTTTATCCCGGCGATCCGCTGACACCCGGAATCGGTGCGACGAAAGACGCCAAGCGCCTTGCGCGCGCCGATGCACCGACGATCCTTAAAATTCCTGCCCTTCCGATCTCCTATGCCGATGCGCAAGTGCTGCTCCAGACGCTGGGCGGCGATGTCGTGCCCAAGGCTTGGCGTGGCAGTCTGCCGATCACTTATCATGTGGGGCCCGGCAAGGCGCTCGTGCATCTGGCGATCAAATCCGACTGGAGCCTCAAGACCATCTACGACGTGATCGCGATGATGAAGGGCTCGACCTGGCCCGACCAATGGATCTTGCGCGGCAATCATCATGACGGCTGGGTGTTCGGCGGGACCGATCCTCTGTCGGGTCAAGTGGCCCTGCTCGAAGAGGCCAAAGCGTTCGGTAAGCTTGCCGCCCAAGGTTGGCGGCCAAAGCGTACGCTTGTCTACACAAGCTGGGACGGCGAAGAACCGGGGCTTCTGGGTTCGACGGAATGGGCGGAAATGCATGATGCCGAGCTGCAGCAGAAAGCCGTGCTCTACATCAACACCGACGGCAATGGGCGGGGCATTTTCGATGCGGGAGGCAGCCAGGATTTCACCAGCCTCGTGAACCGTATCTCCGGCGAATTGACCGATCCGGAAACGGGCGCGACGGTCGCCGCGCGCATGCGTGCGAAGGCGCGCGTGGATGCCATGCATCCCGATGCTCTGCCGCCCGACACGAGAGAGCGCGCCAAGATGGATGCCAAGCTCGCGGCGGATCCGACGAAAAATCTTCCGATCGCGGCGCTGGGCTCGGGATCCGACTATTCGTCTTTCCTTCAGCATGTGGGTGTGCCGGCGCTGAACTTTGCATATGGCGGCGAGGGCTCGGGTGGCGGCGTCTACCATTCGCGCTACGACACGTTTGAACATCATAGCCGTTTCGTCGATCCGGGTTTCGTCTATGACGCCCTGCTGGCCAGAACGGTCGGACGGTTCGTCATGGATGTGGCCGACTCGGATATTCCCGTTCAGCGCGCGGAAGATTTCGCGGACGCGATGTCGGACGATTTGGCGGAAGTGAAGAAGCTTGCGGACAACAAACGCGAAGAGGCCGACGTCCAGGCAGGCCTTTTGCGCGACGGCGCGTTCCAGCTCGCCGCCGATCCGACCAAGACGAGCGGATTGCCGACGGCCCTTTCGCCGGTTCCCAAATTGGATCTCTCGCCGCTCGAAGCGGCAGTCGGCCGGCTCAAGGCGAGCGCCAAAGCCTATGACGATGGGCTGGCAAAAAACGCGGCCGGGCTTTCGCCGGACAGGCTTGCAAAGCTGCAGAGCCTGATGCTGACCATCGATCAAACGCTGATGTCGGATGCCGGACTGCCGGAACGCGGCTGGTACAAGAACCTCGTTTACGCGCCCGGCCGGTTCACCGGCTATGGTGCGAAAACATTGCCGGGCGTGCGCGAAGCGATCGAAGAGGAACGTTGGGACGATGCCGTCCACTACGCAAAACTGACCGCCGATGTGCTCAACGCCTACAGCGACCGCCTCGATGGGGCGACGAAAGTTCTCAACGGCGGCTAAGAAAGAGCAGACCATGAATATCCAGCAAGCGAAGAATGCGGGTTTTTCGGCCGAAAAGCTCGCGGCCATTCCACCGATGCTGCAAGGCGTGGTCGATGCGGGCGATCTGTCGGGATTCGTCACGCTTCTGTTCCGGCGCGGTGAGATCGCCCAGCTCGAAACGATCGGCTATCGCGACATCGCGGCCAAGGCACCCATGACGCGCGACACTCTGTTCCGGATCGCCTCGATGACAAAACCGATCACGTCGGTGGCGGCATTGATGCTGATGGAGGAGGGCAAGTTCAGGCTCGACGACCCGATCACGCATTGGGCGCCCGAGTTTGCCGAGATGCGGGTGCTGAAGAACGCGGAAGGTCCGCTCGACGAAACCGTTCCATCGCCGCGCGCCATCACCTTCGACGATCTTTTTACCCACCGTTCCGGACTTGCCTATGGCTTCAGCTCCGTGGGACCCATCGCGGACGCCTATCAAAAGACGCTCGGCGATGTGCTCAACGGCGGCATGACGCCGAACGCATGGATGGCGGCCCTTGCGTCGCTGCCGCTGCTCTACGCGCCCGGCGAAAGATTTCATTACAGCCACGCGACGGATGTTTTGGGTTTTCTCGTCGGCCGCATCGCGGGCATGCCGTTCCGTCAATTTCTGATCGAGCGGTTATTCACACCACTTGGCATGCGCGATACAGATTTCTGGGTTCCGAGCGACAAGCTCGCGCGTGCCGCAATCGTCTACCGTCAAAATCAGGAGACGGGCGAGCTCCATCCCGTGCCGTTCACGCGCTACGATTCTCCCCCGATCTATTGCGGTGGCGGCGGTGGATTGATTTCGACCGCTGACGATTATCTGAAATTCGCACGCATGATGATGAACAAGGGCGAGTTCGAGGGAAGGCAGTATCTGAAGCCGGAGACGATTGCGCTGATGTGCACCAACCGCCTTACGCCCGCGCAACGCGCCATCCCGTTTCTGGGCTCGATTCCCATGTGGGACGGTATGGGCTTCGGTCTTGGTGTGTCGGTTATCGACGCTCCGGAGAAATTGGGGTTTCTCGGGTTGGGTGCGAAAGGTTCCTTCGGCTGGCCCGGCGCGTTCGGCACCTGGTGGCAGGCTGATCCCGAGAACGACTTGATCGCGATCTACCTGATCCAGAACTCGATGCCGCTCGAGCCCGGCGCGATTGCACAACTTGCGGCAGGTCAGCGCATGGGCGGGCGGGTGGCGCTGCCGATGTTCCAGCGGCTCGCCTATGATGCGTTGAGGGACTGAGCCTCACCTGAAATTCATCTTTCGAAACTTGCCCGGGGCACCGGACGGGGCCACGATGCGGCCTGCGGGGGATCGCCGAGCTGTTGCCCGCAGTTCGTTGTCCAGGGGGATGTCGCATGAATAGCCGCGTTGCCGTTGCGTCGTTCGCGGCGCTGTTGTCGCTCTCGCTGGGTGCGCTGGCAGACGCCAACAAGGAATATCAGGCGGCAGCCAACGGCCATTTCTTCCGGCCCGATTCGAGCGCCAGCGAAGGCTCCGTGACAGTCGAGGGTCAATCGATCGACTATCACGCCGTGGCCGGCACGCTTGTCGTGCACACCAAGGGTTATGACGATTCCCTGCAGAAGCCCGACGGCGGCGACAAGGACACCCAGGACGCGGCGGGCAAGGATAAATCCGATGCCGGCGACTCGAATCCGAATGCCGAAGCATCGATGTTCTATGTCGCCTATTTCAAGAATGACGTGCCGGCCCGCTCCCGCCCGATCACGTTCGTATTCAATGGCGGCCCGGGCTCGGCGAGCATGTGGCTGCATATGGGCGCGTTCGGCCCGAGGCGCGTGGTCACCGCCGATAATTCGCATACGCCGGCGGCGCCCTATGCCCTCGTCGACAATTCCGACAGCCTGATGGACGCGAGCGATCTCGTCTTCATCGACGCGCCCGGCACGGGTTTCAGCCGGGTCGCAGGCAAGGACAAGGAGAAGGCGTTTTACGGCGTCGATGGCGATGTTCACGCTTTCGCCGAATTCATCACGCAATTCCTGTCGGTCTATGACCGCTGGAATTCACCCAAATATCTGTTCGGCGAAAGTTACGGCACGCCGCGTTCGGCTGCGCTCGTGAACCAGCTTGAAACCGAATATTCCGTCGATTTCAACGGCGTCATCCTGCTCTCGCAAATTCTCAATTACGACCTCAGCACGGGCCGGTCGGAATTCAATCCCGGCATCGATCTGCCCTATCAGCTGGCGCTGCCGACCTACGCGGCGACCGCGTGGTATCACCACAAGCTGCCGGACTATCCCGGTCCGATCGAACCGCTGCTGGCCGAAGTCGAGCATTTTGCGCTGACGGATTACGCATTGGCGCTGGGCGCCGGCGGAAACCTGAGCGCTGCCGATCGCGATGCAATCGCCGAACGGCTCCATCGCTATACGGGCCTGCCGGTCGACTACATCAAGAAAGCCAATCTGCGCATCAACGGCGGCGAATTCGAGAAGACGCTGCAGGACGATGCGGACATGACGACGGGCCGTCTCGACACGCGATTCTCGGGTCCTACATTGGATCCGCTGAGCAAGTCCGCCGAATACGATCCGCAATCGGCCGCGATCGGCTCGGCCTATGTGTCCGCATTCAACGCTTACGTGAGAGAAAGTCTGCACTATGGCGAGGGCAAGACCTATAAGCCTTCGATCCCGCTCTATCGCACGTGGGATTTCCATCACCAGCCACCCGGTGTTCCGTACCCCGTGCCGCAGTCGATGAATGTGATGCCGGATCTGGCGAATGCGATGAAGTACAATCCCAATCTGAAGGTGCAGCTCAACGCAGGCTATTATGACCTGGCGACGCCTTTCTTCGAAGGCGTCTACGAGATGCAGCACTTGCCGATACCGCCGGAGCTGCAATCCAACATCGAATTCAAGTTCTATCAGTCCGGGCACATGGTCTATGCACACGAAGAATCGTTGAAAGTCTTGCACGACAATGCCGCGGACTTCATCCGTCGGACCGACAATGTGACGGGTGAATAAGCCTCGGTTCGAGCGCTTGTCTCACCAGATATGCACGCGGTCCTCCGGCGCGACGTAGAGCTTGTCGCCGGGCTTCACGTCGAACGCCGCGTACCAGGCGTCGATGTTGCGCACGACGCCATTAACGCGGAACTGGCGCGGCGAATGGGGATCGCTCACCACCTGTTTGCGAATCGCGTCGTCGCGCAGCTTGCCGCGCCAGACCTGCGCCCAGCCGAGGAATACGCGCTGATCGCCGGTGAGTCCGCCGATGGTCGGCGCGGGCGCGCCGTGCAACGACGCGTGATAAGCGTCGAGCCCAAGCGTAAGGCCGCCCAGATCGGCAATGTTTTCGCCCATCGTCAGCGCCCCGTTCACGTGGACGCCGGGCTCTGCCGGGAGAGGCTGGAACGACGAATATTGCGCGCCAAGCCGGGCCGCGCGCGCCTTGAACGTGGCGGCATCTGCCGGCGTCCACCAGTCGCGCAGCTTTCCTTCGGCGTCGAATTGCCGTCCCTGGTCGTCGAAGCCATGTGTCATCTCGTGACCGATGATGGCGCCTGCTGCGCCATAATTGACCGCAGGATCCGCATTCGGATCGAATACGGGCGGTTGAAGGATTCCCGCGGGGAAAACGATGTCGCGCAACGAACCGTTATAAGCGTCGTTCGTTTGCGGCGTCATGCCCCAGTCGCTGCGGTCGACCGGTCCCGCAAGCCGCCCCGCATAGAACGCCCAATCGGCTGCGGCCGCGCGCTGCACATCGCCGGTGAGATCGTCGTCGCGGATAACGAGATTTGAATAATCGCGCGGATGATCGGGATAGCCGACCTTGATGTTGTATGTATCGAGTTTCTTCAGCGCCTCGACTTTCGTTGCGGGGTTCATCCAGTCGAGTTTTTCCAGGCGCGCGCGATAAGCGCTCTTGAGATTGTCCACCAGCGCTTCGATCTTCGCTTTCGCCTCGGGGGTGAAATAACGCGCGGTGTATAGCTGGCCCACAGCCCAGCCCATATTGCCGAAACGGTCCGAGCGGTCGCCCGCGTCATAGTCGCCGCCGCTCACGGCATGCACGGCGCGCTTCCAGCGCACCGCTTGCACCTCCTGGCCGGACAATGTCTTGTTGCGCATTTCGAAATAGGCATCGGCAAACGGCTTCGACAGGTAAGGCGCCGCATTGTCCGCGACGGTAAAGGCCAGCCAGGCGCGCAACACGTCCGGCGACGCCGACGCGAAAATGTCCGCGATTTTCGGAAAGGCACTCTTCTCGGCCACGACGACGTGCGGATAGCTGCCGAGACCCACGCTCGCGAGGAACGGTTTCCATGGAAATTTTGGGGCAAGCGCTTCGAGCTCCGACACCGTCATCGGATTGTAGGTGGCGATGGGATCGCGGTCCTGCGCCTTGGTCCAGCTCGCCTGCGCTACCGCCGTCTCGAATGCGACGATATCCTTCGCGCGTGCATCCGCCTCCGGCCAGTTCAGGAGATGCAGAAGCTGCGCCACATAGGCCTGATATTTCGCCTTCGGGCTCGCGAATTCGGGTTCGAGATAATAGTCGCGGTCGGGAAGGCCGAGGCCCGCCTGGCCGAGATAGAACGCGTATTTCGAAGGATCTTTTTCGTCCACGTCGATACCGAAGCCGAAGAGCGTGCCTTCGAAATCGGCATTGTCGCGCCCCATCAGCGCGGCGATGGCGTCGCGCGTTTTGGCTGCCCGTATTGTGGCGAGCTCGGGCTCGATCGCTTTGGCGCCTCGTGCTTCGATGCCGCTTTCGTCGAGGAAGGCTTTGTAGAATGCGCCAACTTTCCCTGCCGTGTCGGCGGGTTGATGGCCTGCCTTGGCGGCGTCTTCGTCCATCAGGTCGTGAAGGCGTCGCTCGGTCAGGTCGGTCATCGCGACGCGCAGGCTGTAGGCGGATTTGTCGGCGGGAATCTGCACATGATCGAGCCATGTACCGTTGGCATAGCGGAAGAAATTGTCGCCCGGCCTGGTGGCCGGATCGCCGGCCGTCGTGTCGAGACCGAAGGCGCCATATTGCGGCTTGGGCGCGTCGCCCGAACCCATTGCCGCCCAGGACATGCAGGCGAGCACACTCGCCGTACCGAGGAATTTCGAAATCTGCCGCTTGTTCATGCCATCCGCCCGCTTCGCTGCGGGCCGCATGGTGTGCCGGAGACGGCGCAGGGTCAAACCGCGCGCGTGTTCAATTCGAAGTGATGGTTATTTGCCGGGTTCCTGAAGTTCGAGCCACAGCGCGTTGAGCACGGCAAGGGCCACCGCGAAGCCGAGCCCCAGGACCCAGGAAAAATACCACATGCGAACTCCTCAATAAGATGTCTTGGATTGGGCCACGATATGTTCTGCCTTCACCGGACCCTTGAACACGCGATAAACCCATGCGGTGTAGGCGAGCACAATCGGCAGGAAGATCGCGACCGCGCCAAGCATGACGCTCAGCGTGAGCTTACTCGACGACGCGTCCCACACGGTCAGACTCGCGTTCGGGTTGCTCGATGACGGCAACAGGAAGGGAAACAGGGAAAGGCCCGCAGTGCCGATTGCGCCCAGCGGCACCAGCGCCGAGCCGATGAAGGCGTAACCCGGCCGCGACCGGAACAGGATCGCGAATAAGGCGCCGACAAACGCCACGATGGGCGCGGCCCAGAGAAATGGCGTGGTCGCGAAATTCATCAGCCATGCGCCTCTGACCACGGCGACGGTCTTCATCAGGGGGTTCGACGGTGCGTCGTGCGCCATGGGTACGCTCAGATGGACGCCGCGCAATTGCGCAACCCAGAATCCGGCGAGCGCAAACAGCACGGCAAAGCCGATCGCCGCGGCCGGGATTATGGCATAGGCGCGCGCGCGTATCGCGCCCGTCGTTTTGAGATTGAGCCAGCAGGCGCCGTGCAGCACGATCATTGCAACGCTCGCAAGACCCACGACCAGCGCAAAGGGATTGAGCAGCGAGAGAAGCGTGATCGTGGAATGCATGCGCAGATCGGCGTCGAAGGTGAACGGCACGCCCTCGAACAGATTGCCGATCGCCACGCCGAATACGAGCGACGGCACGAGACCCGACACGAACAGAATCCAATCCCAGCTGCGCCGCCAGCCGGGCTCATCGAGCTTGCTGCGAAATTTGATTCCAACCGGCCGCAGGATCAGCGCGCCGAGAACGAGAATCATGGCGAGATAAAACCCCGAGAAGCTTGCGGCATAGAGCGCCGGCCACGCCGCGAAGATCGCGCCGCCGCCCAGGATGAACCACACCTGATTACCTTCCCAAACCGGCCCAACCGTGTTGATGACGACGCGACGCTCGATATCCGAGCGCGCGACAAAAGGCAGGAGCACCATCGTGCCGAGATCGAAGCCGTCGAGCGCGGCGAATCCGATCAACAGAATGCCGAGAAGCGCCCACCAGATCAGCCGCAGAAGTTCATAGCTCATCGCTCAGACTCCGATCGCGTGCGTTGTCGATGGCGCACTCACCGGGCGGCCGAGCGTTTCCTCGGGGCCGAGCCTGATGTATTTCGTCAGCAGGAACAGGTCGGCCGCGAGCAGCGCGGAATAGAAGGTTGCAAACCCGATCAGGCTGAACAGCACATTGCCCGCATCCGTCGACGAGACGCCGAGCGCGGTCGGCAGCACGCCCTCGATCACCCAGGGCTGGCGGCCATATTCGGCGACGATCCAGCCGAGTTCCGCGGCGATCCACGGCAAAGGCAGCGTGAACAGCGCCGCCCACAGGAACGGGCGGTGCGTATCGAGCCTTCGCCAGCCTGCGAGCCAGAAGGCGATTGCGAACAACGCAATGAACCAGAGGCCGAGCCCCACCATGATCCGGAAAGACCAGAACAGGACCGGCACGTTGGGGATCGTGCTTGCGGCTGCATTGGCAATATCCGCAGGCGTTGCGTTCTCGACATCGGTGCGAAATTGCTTGAGCAGCAGGGCATAGCCGAGATCGGCGGAATGCGCGTCGAGCGTCGCACGCGCAGCCATGTCATGCGGATTCTGTCGGACTTTGAGCAACGCGTCATAGGCGACGAGACCGTTCCTGATATGGGCGGCGGCAACTTGCACAAGTTGGTTGATTCCCGGAACCGGCGTGTCGATAGAGCGCGTCGCGATCAGTCCCAGCACCCACGGCACCTTGACCGCGAATGCCGTTTTTCGGTTCGCGAGATCGGGAAGGCCCACGACTGTAAACGATGCGGGCGCCGGCTCCGTGTCCCACATCGCCTCGATGGCGGCGATTTTCATTTTCTGGTTAAGGCCGGCCATATAGCCGGACTCGTCGCCGAGCACGACGACGGAGAGCGCCGAGGCGAGCCCGAAGCTCGCGGCCACCGTCATCGATCGCCGTGCGAGTTCGCGATGCCGTCCGCGCAACAGATAATAGGCGCTCACAGCCAGCACGAAGACCGAGCCGGTCACATAGCCCGCGCTGACCGTGTGGACGAATTTGGCCTGCGCCACGGGATTGAACAGCACGGCCGAGAAGTCCGTCACTTCCATGCGCATCGTGTCGACGTTGAAATGCGCCCCCACCGGATATTGCATCCAGCCGTTGGCGATCAGGATCCACAGCGCCGAAAAATTCGTGCCGATGGCGAGCGCCCAGGTCGCGATCAGATGCTGGATCTTCGAAAGACGGTCCCAGGCGAAGAAGAACAGACCGACGAAAGTCGCCTCGAGGAAGAACGCCATCAACCCCTCGATGGCCAACGGCGCGCCGAACACGTCGCCCACGTAATGCGAGTAATAGGCCCAGTTGGTGCCGAACTGGAATTCCATGGTGAGTCCGGTCGCGACGCCCATCGCGAAATTGATTCCGAACAGCACACCCCAGAACTTCACCATGTCGCGCCAGATGGCGCGCCCACTCATCACATAAACGGTCTCCATGATGCCCAGGAGGATCGAAAGACCCAACGTCAGCGGCACGAACAGGAAGTGATAGAGCGCGGTGATCGCGAACTGCAGGCGGGAAAGTTCGACGATATCCATCGCGTATGGCCTCAACGATCGAGAATGTGGGCGGCAATGTCCACGGGGCGAGGTTCGGGTCGCTCGTGCGGTGCAAAGAACAGCCAATAGATCGCGGCGAGTGCCGCCAGCTTGATCGATATCAAAATCAGCACATCGCGGCGGACCGCCCAGGGAAAAATGGGTGCGCTGTCTCTATGGTCCGGTACCGTACGGCGCGGGCCAGGAGAGACGAGACGGGCCGGCCAGGAAATGGTCATACGGCGACGGCGCCTTTCAAGCCGGGGACTCTCGCTCCCCGAGCCCCATCCACCTATGCGACCATTGCGCCGGGGACACCCCAAAAGCACCGAACTGTCCCGAACCGGACAACATACGGGGCCACTATTCCGCCCTTTTCAACCGCCCGAGAGGGGCATGGGGCGCCGCTGCGGGGCGTGTCAGGGTGGATTTGACTCGATAAAGGTCACTATAAGGATGTGCCAATTCGCGGCGAGGCGACGTCTACCCAGCCGCGCCCGATCTGGATACCATTCGCGCCGGAGGACTATACCGGGATGACCCTGAAACCGGCGAACCTCGATCCGATTGTAACCGCAAGGTTCAAGGAATAAGCATTGCCAAGAAGCAAGGTCGAGAGGCTATGGAGTTGATCTCCGGTCCGGCTGTTCAATTGCTTTTTGTGAATTGTTGCGCAATCCCGCAATAGTAAACTCGAAACGCCCGGTATAAACCTCCGGTTAAGCTCGGCTGAGCCATGGTGCCCGGAGTGTCGTTGCTGGATTGGGGAACTTCCATGGCGCCGTATTTTGCTGCTCCGCCTTTGCCCGCCTCGGCACCATAACATACAGCAAGTGAAGACGATTTCCGGCTCGATGTCCCGTCGCCTGCGAACTGTCGTGTAAATTTGTCAAGAAAATTGAACGCGACTGGTAAGCGACTCTTGCGGCATCTGCGCCGAGACGGTACTTTGAATGTGTCGGATAGGGGCCTGTTGGACGCAATGTGTCGGTCACATGTGACCGCCGGATGGGCGGCGTCCAATCTCAATCTCCTAATGCGAAGAAACGAAAACTGGTCGCGGGCGGCGTGCGCCGATTCAAACGTAGTCAGGGTTCGGTAGACAGGGCTTGCGGGTTGTAACCCGCCGAGGTGACGCGCGCGCCAATGGGCACCGATAAGGTCCATCGGTCGAGCGCGGCGTAAAGTTGGGAAGCGTACGGCGTGAGAGAGTTGCGCCCTACCAAGCGAGGAAACGGTCATGACGGTGACGTATACGATTTCGCAATGGCAGGCCGATGTGTTGGCGTCGACATGGGTTTCGGGCTCGACGATCGAGGACAGTTCAACCAATATTTCCGCACCGGGCGTGCTGGACTCGCTGCAGTCCGCCTATACGACGCTTGGTCCCATCATCATCAGCGACAACGGACCGCTGACGGTTTCGATTGCGCAGATCAACAATGATGCAAACGCTCTCGCGTTGGTCGTGAACGCCAACAGCACCGCATACACGCTCACCGTCTCCGATACCGGTCTGGATATTACGAATAATCTCAATGCGCTGGAATCCAACACGCATGTCACCTCGATCGTCATCAGCGACAGCGGTTCCGGCGGCATCGTCGAAGTCGCCGTTTCCCAGATCGCGAGCGACGCGACGGCGCTGAGCTTCCTGACGACCGCGGTCGATACGCCCGCCTCGATCACGGTTTACGACTCGGCCTCCAGTATCCAGCACGGTTGGGCCAACATCGCTGCCGACAGCCAGGTCTCGTCGATCATCATTGCCGATAACAATCAGATTACGCTGAACGTTACGCAGGCCAACGATACGGCCACTGTTGCTCAACTCCACTACAGCGGCGGTTCGCCCGCGACGGGCGCCGTGATCGTGAAGGACACTGGCGCCCACATCTTTTCGAATTTGGGCACCCTGCAGTCGGAAGTTTCGTATATCGGGGACATCCTCGTCACGAACAACACGTTCAGTACATTGTCGGCGGCGCAGGTCGCCAATGACGCCACGGCGCTGTCCAAAGTCCAGTTCGCCAGCGGCACGCCAAGCTTCACTGTTTCGGACACGGCTGCGCAAATATCCCTCCATCTCGATCCGCTTCAGGCCAACGCGGATATCGCGTCGATCACGGTGACCACCGTCGCTCCGATTACGGCCTCGATCGAGCAATTGACGAACGATTCCGACGCCCTTTCCATCATGACCTACACGGGCGGCGGTGCCATCTCGGTCGCAATCGTCGATACGGGCAACAACATCTCCGCCAATCTCGCGGTCCTCGAGGCGGCTATCCAGGAGGCGAACCCGACGATTGCCTCGATCGCAGTCACGGGCAGCGAGCCGATCAATGTGACGATCCATCAGCTCAACGTCGATTCGAGCGTGTTCTCGGCTCTCGCGGCCGGCGGTTCTTCTTACGAACTCGATGTGTCCGATACCTCGGGCAACATTTCCGGCGCCATCGATACGCTTGGTGCGCTTGCCAGCAGCGGCAATATCGCCTCGATCATGGTCACGAACAGCGGACCGATCCAGGTGACGGTCGGACAGATCACGACCGACGCGGTCGCCCTGGGCGAACTCGTCAACAATGACACCAATCCCTACACGCTGGCTGTCTCGGACTCGGCGTCGAACGTCGGCGCCGATCTCTTGGGCCTCGGCACCAATACTCACGTGGCATCGATCACTTTGACGGACCCGACGCCCGTATTGTCGATCACCGGCGCGCAATTTGTCGGCACTGGCGGCACGACGGCGCTGGGCGAGATCACCAACAGCTCCTTCACCATCGACGTGACAAGCGTCGGCGCCACGCAGGCGGCCACCGTAGCCAGCGACTTCGCGGGCTTGTCCAACAAGAGCCACGCTACGCTCTCGATTGGGGTCAGCGATACGGCGTCGGCGATCTCCGGAGCTTTGGACACCCTCAACAGCAACGGCTACGTCGCCTCGATCAACATTGCCAGCGGCGGCGCACTGATGCTGACGGAAGCGCAATTTGCAGGCGGCCTCACGGCGCTGGGCGAGATCACCAACAGCTCGTTCACGGTCGACGTGTCGGGTGTCAGCCTCACGCAATTGCCGACGGTTACGTCGGACTTCACAGGCCTGCTCAATGCAGGCAATGGCACGCTGCAGGTGGGGATCAGCGACACGGCGTCCGCAATCTCGGGAGCCCTGGACAGCCTCAATACCAACGGTTACGTCACCTCAATCAACATCGCCAGCGGTGGCGCACTGACGCTGACGGAATCGCAATTTGTCGGCGGCTTGACGGCGCTGGGGGAGATCACGAACGGTTCCTTCACCATCGACGTGTCAGGCGTCAGTTTGCTGCAATTGCCGACGGTCACGTCCGACTTCACGGGCCTGTCCAACGCAAGCTACGGCACGCTATCGGTCGGGATCAGCGACACGGCATCTGCCATCTCGGCGGCCTTGGACAGCCTCAACACCAACGGTTACGTCACCTCGATCAACATCGCGAGCGGCGGCGCGCTGACGCTGACGGAAGCGCAATTTGTCGGCGGCCTCACGGCGCTGGGCGAGATCACGAACAGCTCCTTCACCATCGACGTGTCGGGTGTCAGCCTCGCGCAATTGTCGACGGTCACGAACGACTTCACGAGCTTGCCCAATGCAGGCCACACGGCATTGCGGACAATGAGGCCCGACCTTTCGGCAAACCACGCCACGTTGCAGGTCGGGATCAGCGACACGGCATCTGCAATCTCGGGAGCTTTGGACAGCCTCAGCAGCAACAGCTACGTCACCTCGATCACCATCACCGGCGGCGGCCCACTGATCGTTACGGAAGCGCAATTTGTCGGTGGTCTCGCGGCGCTGGCCGAAATCACGAACGGCGACACCCTCGTCGTATCGAGCGTCACCCTCGCGCAATTGCCGACGGTCACGTCGGACTTCACGGGACTACCCAACGCCAATCACTTCACGCTGCAGGTCGGGATCAACGACTCGGCGTCCGCGATCTCGGGAGCTTTGGACAGTCTCAGCACCAACAGCTACGTCAACGCGATCGCCATCACCAGCGGCAGCACATTGACGCTGACGGAAGCGCAATTTGTCGGCGGTCTGACGGCGCTGCGCGAGATCACGAACGGCGCGTTCACCATCGACGTGTCGGGCGTCACCCTCGCGCAATTGTCGACAGTCACATCGGACTTCACGGGCCTGTCGAACGCAAACCATGCCACGCTATCGGTCGCGATCAGCGACTCGGCGCAGAACATCGCTGGCGCCGTGTCGGCCTTGAACACGAATGCTTATGTCACGTCCGTGACGGTCAGCGACAACGCGACGAACGTCGCGACCTATCTCGACACCCTGAACGGGGTCAGCCATTTGTCGATCACGCTCACGGGAACGCCGACACTCACGCTGACGGAAGCGCAATTCGTCGGCGGTCTGACGGCACTGGGCGCGATTACGAACAATCCGTTCACCATCGACGTGACCAGCGGGGTTACCGTCGCGAAGCTTGCCACGGTCACGTCCGACTTCACGGGCCTGTCCAATTCCGCCAACGCCACACTCTCGATTGCAGTCTCCGACAATGTGTCGAATGTCGCAGCCGGCGCGAGCGCGCTGAATGCGAACACCCATGTCACATCGGTGGCGGCCAGCGGCGGCGCAGCATCCGTGGATGCGAATCTCGACACC
>JBEKLK010000044.1:0-14777 GCA_050010235.1 Rhizomicrobium sp. | reverse complement strand
GAAATCCCAGTGTCGCGATACTGGAAAGATCGTCGATCCCTTCGCCGCCTACGGGCAGCTTGGAGGTCGCGTGGCGCTCGACCGCAAGCCGCAGATCCTGCGCATCCATGCCTTCGCCATTGTCTTCGACGAGGATCAGGTCCGCGCCGCCTCTGGACGTGGCGATGTCGATGCGCGTGGCGCCCGCATCGAGCGCGTTCTCGATCAATTCCTTGACGGCGCTGGCCGGGCGCTCGACCACCTCGCCTGCGGCGATGCGGTTGATCGTACCTTCGGCGAGACGGCGGATTTTCATGCCCGCGCCGCCAGATATTTGCGGGCGAGCACCTTGCCCTCTTCGACCGCAGGCTGATCGAACGGATCGACGCCCATCAGGCGGCCCATCAGGATCGTCTCCAGCATGAAATGCATCATCAGGCTCCCGAGCGTGCGCTCGTCGAGTTTCGGCGCATGAATGCGGCGCACCGGGCGGCCGCGTTTGGCAAGCGTCTCGGCCGTCGCGCGCGCTTCGGCGGCAACCAGATCGCCCATCGTCTTGCCGCTCAGATAGGAAAGGCCCAGCGCATCGGCGCGCGCCGCGGGAATCCCGGGACCTCTATGCGCGGTGTCGGTGGTCAGCATGGTGTAGAGCGCGTCGTCCGGTCCATCGAGGAAAAGTTGCAACTGGCTGTGCTGATCGACGGGTCCGAGTGCGGCGACCGGCGTCGTGCCCTTCCCGTCCTTGCCCAGGCTTTCCGCCCAGAGTTGCCGCCACCAGGGGCCGAAGGTTTTCAACTTGTCCGCATAGGACCACAGCACGGTCTCGCGCAACCGGCCCGCGCGCGCCAGCGCGTGATGCAGCGCGGCGCCTGCGGCCGACGGAACATCGCGCGCCTCCGCGCCCGACAGAATTGTGGCGAGCGTCTCCGCGGCGCCTTTGCGCAACGCCTCCGCATCAAGCCCCATCAACAACGCCGGCAACATGCCGACCACCGTCAATACGGAATAGCGCCCGCCAACGCCCACAGGGTGATCGAGAATCGCGCAACCGATGCTCTCGGCGAATGCGCGCAGCGGATTGGACCCGGGTTCCGTCACCACCGTGAAATGATGCTTGAGGTATTTTCCGCCGCCGGCGCGGTCGATGGCATCCGCCGCGGCCAGCGTCTGCGCGAGGGGCTCGGCCGTGCCGCCCGATTTCGAGATGGCGACGAAGCGCGCCGTGCGCAGGTCGAAACTCTTGAGCGCCGCATCGAACGTGACGGGATCGATATTGTCGAAGAAAATCACGCGCGGGGCGTGGGTCGAACCGAACGGCAAGAGATCGGCGAGCGCCTGGCCGCCGAGGCTCGATCCGCCGATGCCCAGCACAGCGACGACGGAGGTGTTCTTCGAAAGCGCCTCGGCCGCCTCCCGCGCCTCAGTCAGGTCGTCGCGCCGCTCGGGAATGCGCAGCAATTCGAGTGTGTTCCTGTCATAGGCGGCGCGCAGCCAATCGAGCCCGCGCGAAACTTCGGCCAGCGTCGCGTCAAAATGAGGTATCTCCGCGCCCGTCGCGGGAGATACGGAAAAGGGCAGCGATTCTGAAACCATGACGCCAGCTTACCAGATCGCCCGCCGATGCAGCGGGTGTCGGAACAACATCAACAGGCAAAATAAGCGTTCGGGGTTCCAACGTGCTTCCCCGTTTACGGAGGAAGAATATCGCGCCTATTTCCGCGGCTGGCTGTGAACGGGACCGCCGACGACGGCTGCCGGCGCGGAACCCTTGGCCGCGGGACGTTGCGGGATGCTCGTTTTCGGCGCCGGGCCGCCCTCGCCGAGGCTTCCCGCCACCACGACCGTCATCGCGTTGGGATTGAACAGGCGACGGGCCGCCCGCTTCACATCGTCGATCGTCACCGCGCCGATCAGAGCATTGCGTTTCTGGAGATAATCGACGCTCAGGCCGGAACGCTGGAACGAATTGAGCTGTCCGGCGGTGTCGACATTCGAACTGAAAGCCAGCGGGAACGAACCGGTGAGATAGGTCTTCGCGTCGACCAGTTCCTTGTCTGTCGGCCCATTTGCCGCAAAGTCGCGCAAGGTCGCGCGCACCACGTCCATCATCTGCCGTACGCTGCCCCGTTTTGTCGCGACCTGCCCGAACAGGATGCCGGCGTGGCGATAATCGTCCAGCGAAGTCGAAATGTCGTAGGTCAGGCCGCGCTGCTCGCGCACCTGATCGGTCAGCCGCGACGAAAATCCGCCGCCGCCGACGATGTAATTGGCGACATAGCCGGCCAGAAAATCGCGATCCGCGCGCAGGAAGCCCGGCATCGCGAAGATCACGGTCGGTTGCGGCACGTCCATCGCGACGACCTGCACGCCGGGCTGACCGACATGCGTGGCCATCGCGGGCTGGGCCGGCGCTTTGGTCGGGAGTCCGCCGAACGCGCTTTTCAGGAGCTGATTCAGCATGGCCGGATCGACGTCGCCCGACACCGAAATCTTGAGACCGGAATTCACCCAATGGGCGGCGGCGAAGGATTTGAGATCGCCCGCGCCGATCGCGGCGATGGTTGCGGCCGTGCCGTCGATCGGATGGGCATAGGGGTGATCGTGAAAATAGGCGTGGAAGAATGCCTTGTTCGCAACAGTCGCCGGATCTTCGTCTTCCTGCTGGAGGGTCGAAAGCATTTGCGCCCGCACGCGTTGGATTGCATCCGCATCGAAACGCGGTTTGGCCAGCGCCTGGCCGAGAAGACGGAACGCGTCCCTGGCGTTGTCCGTGAGCGTCACGAGCTGCACGAGCAGATAGTCGCGTTCGGGAGTCACCGAAAGCCGGATCGCGCGATTGGCGAGCGCGGTGTGGAACGCGTTCGAATTGAGCCGGCCCGCGCCTTCGTCGAGCAGGCTTGCGGCAAAGGCCGCCAGACCGTCCTTGCCTTGCGGATCGTAGGCCGACCCGGCGGGAATAGCCGCCGTCATCGCAATCATCGGCAACGTGTGGTCGGAGACGTACCAGATCTGCTCGCTTTTCGGCGCGGACAAGGTCTGCACATCGACGGCGTGGGCCGGCGTGGCGGCCAGAACCGCGAAAAGGCCGATCCCGGCGCAGGCGCGAAGGGCGTGCCGCGCGATCATCGCGCGGGTCCCGGCACGAGAAATCCCGTCACGGCCTCGCGCTTGATGAGATCGTCGGTTGCAACCTGCTTGACGGTGTCGGCCGCGACCGCGCGGATGCGATCGGGCCATTCTTCGACATCGTCGACCGTCAGACCGATGGCGAGCGCCTGTCCGTAAGCCGAGGCAAGCGAATATTGATTGTCGCGTTGATAGGTGGCGCTGGCCACGAGCTGGGTCTTGGCGCGGTCGAGATCGGCGTTCCTGGGTGCGGCGATCGTGTAGCTTTTCAGCACCGCATCGATGGCCTGTTCCAGCACGTCCATGCGCACGCCCGGCCGGGGTATCGCATATACGCTGAATTCCGCGGCATCGCGGGTGTAGCCCTCGTAGGAAGCTCCCGCATCGGAGGCGAGCTTCCGCTTGACGACGAGTTCGCGATAGAGCGTCGCGGTCGGATCGCCGCCGATCAGCTGGGCCAGGGTTTCGAGCGCCTCGGCTTCGCCGGGCTTGGCTTCCGTGTAGCTCGCCACGCGATAGAGCCGCAGGAAGACCGGCGCCTTGACGTCGGGGCGCGCGATAGTCAAGCGCGTTTCTCCCAGCCGCGGCGGCTGCGCAAAATCGGCGCGTTCGGGGAGCGGTCGCGCCGGCAGCTTGCCGTATTCGGCTTCGGCACCCATGCGCACGTCTTCCGGCGTCACGTCGCCGGCCACCACCAGGATCGCGTTGTTGGGCGCGTAATGACGCACATAATAATCCTGCGCTTCGACGCGCCCGATGTGACGGATTTCGTAGGGCCAGCCGATCACGGGGCGGCCATAGGGATGCGAAAGATGGAGGGCCGCTTCCATCTGCTCGCGCAGCAGCGCCTGGGGATCGTTGTCGATGCGCATGCGCCGCTCTTCGAGCACGACGTCGCGCTCGGTGTTCACGTTCTTGTCCGAAAGATCCAGATTGACCATGCGGTCGGCATCCAGCGACATCACCAGCCGCAGGCGATCGCGCGCGATCTGCTCGTAGAACGCCGTGTAGTCATGGGTGGTGAACGCGTCGTCCTCGCCGCCATTGCGGGCGACCGTCTGCGCGAACTGATCGCCCGGCACGCTCGCCGTGCCGCGAAACATCATGTGTTCGAAGAAATGCGCGAGCCCGCCGAGCCCGGGCGGATCGTCCATTGCGCCCACGCGATACCACAGCATCTGCGTGACGATGGGTGCGCGGTGGTCGGGAACGACGACCACCTGCATCCCGTTCTGCAAGGCAAACTGGAAGACCTTGGTATCCTGCGCGAGCGCGGGTGCGAGCGTCGCCGCGGCTGCAATCAGAGCCGCGGCGAGACCGGCTTTAGAAAAGCCAACCAAACCAACCGCCGCTGCTGCTCTTGTTGATCGTTGCCGAATCGTCCGGCTTTTCCTTGGAGCTGTCGTCGGTCTGGTCGGTGTCCGCCTGCGCGGGCGTATTGGTCTGCTGCGCCGACTTCGCGGCATCGAGACGCGCCTTCTCGGCATCCGAGTCGAGCGGGTTGCCGGCATTGGGATCGGGACCGGTCTGGAAAAGGAGTTTGTTGGTCAGGTCGTCATTGGTCGCTTCCATCGACTTCGCATCCGCGGCGATTTGCTGCCGAATGGAGTGGTCGGCGACGGCCGCGCCGGAGGTGGCGAGAATGAGTTTTTCTTCGGGGCTGTAATCGCCCGGCATCTGGCTTGCGATGGTGGTCGCGTCCTCGCCGCCATAGAGCGACTCCGCCGCGCTCTGGGTGGGCGATATCTGGTTGGTGGGCGATGCGCCGGGCTTGGGCGGACGCAGATTGTAGTCGGGCGGCATGACCAGCGGCGCCTTGGTAACGACGGCAAATTCGTCCGGCGGTTCCTTGCTGATGCCGGCCGCCGAGCGGATGCTTTCGCAACCCACCAGGACCAGCGCCACCCCGGCGAGAGCCGTCAGGCGAAGGAGATGTCGTGCGCGTTCGTTCTCATTCATCTTTCGACTCCCGGTTGTCCGTTCGTGCTGGCGACCGTCGCCTCGGGCCGCAGCAATGCATCGTATAGCAGGGCGGCCACGCCAATGGTGATCGCGCAGTCCGCGACATTAAACACATACCAATCGTAACCCCGGACGTAAAAGTGAAAAAAGTCGGCAACCTTTCCATGGACCAGCCGGTCGATCAGGTTCCCCAGCGCGCCGCCGATCACCAGGCCGAGGCCGACCGCAAGCGCCCGCCGCGTGGTATTCCACAACCACCAGCCCAGAGCGGCCACGGCGAACACCGAAAACACGGCCAAAAGCGCGGTTCCCATCGGCCCGCGGGCCGGAAACAGGCCATAGCTGACACCGGGGTTCCAAACCATGACAAGGTTAAAAAACGGCAGCACCGGCACCTGATCGCCGGGTCCCTTGTCCACAAAATGAAAAACATAAAGCATCAGCAGCTTCGAGCCCTGATCGAGGACCAGGGCAAACAATGCGCTCGCCAGTCCCAGATCGCGCGAACTCAGCCCCGCGCCGGCCAGTCCCAGATCGCGTGCGCTCACGCCGTAGCTCCTTCCATTGCGTCGACTGCGGCGGCGCAGCGCCGGCACAGATCGTTATGCCCGGTTACGGTTCCCACTTCCGGCAGGATCATCCAGCAACGCGCGCATTTCCCGCCTTCGGCCCGGTGGAATACCGCCGCCACACCGGGGACATCGGGAAGCCGGAACGCATCCGCCGGTCCCTCGCCCAGCTCGACCCTCGCCGCCGACGTGATCGCGATCTCGGCGAGACTGACGTCGTCGAACAAAGCCGCGTCGCGCGCGTCCTGAACGAACAGCACGGGCGCGGCTTCGAGGCTCGCACCGATCGTCTTGTCGCGCCGGGCGATTTCGAGCGCGCCCGTCACCACGCGGCGAAGCGTGCGAATGCGAGTCCATTTCTCGACCAGCGCCGGATCGGCCCAGCTCGCCGGCGTTTCCGGAAAGAGTTGCAGATGGACGCTCTCGCGCTCGCCAGGGAACCTGAGAAGCCACGCTTCTTCCATCGTGAAGCAGAGGATGGGTGCGAACCAGGTCACCACGCGGCGGAAGATCTCGTCGATGACGGTGCGCGCGGCGCGGCGGCGCGGATCGTCCTTGCGGTCGCAATAAAGCGCGTCCTTGCTGATGTCGAAATAGAATGCCGACAGCTCGTTGGTGCAGAAGCCGAACAACGTCGAATAGACGCGATTGAAGTCGTATTCGACATAGCTCGCGCGCAAAATCTGGTCGAGCTCCGCAAGCTTCGCCAGCATGTAGCGCTCGAGTTCCGGCATTTCGGCGGCCGCGATGCGCTCGGCCGGCGAGAAGCCCTCGAGATTGGCCAGCATGAAGCGGATCGTATTGCGCAGGCGACGATAGGCGTCCGTGTTCGCCTGGATGACGTCGCTCCCCATGCGCATATCTTGCGTAAAATCCGAGGACGCGACCCACAGACGGAAAATGTCGGCGCCGTTCTTTTCCGCGATCGCCTGCGGCAGGATCACATTGCCGACGGATTTCGACATCTTGTCGCCTTCGCGGTCGAGCACGAACCCCGCCGTCAGAACCTCGTCATAAGGCGCGCGGCCGCGCGTGGCGCAGCTTTCGAGCAAGGAAGACTGGAACCAGCCGCGGTGCTGATCCGACCCTTCGAGATAGAGATCGGCGTGACTCTTCTGCGGCCACTCTTTCTCCAGCGGTTGTTCGACCGTGAAGACATGCGTCGAGCCGGAATCGAACCAGACGTCGAGAATATCCTTCACCTGCTCGTAGTCGTCCGGATTGCGGTCATTGCCGAGAAAGCGCGACGGGGGCGAGTTGTACCAGGCATCCGCGCCCTCGATGCGGAATGCTTCCGTGATGCGCTTGTTCACATCCGGATCGTCGAGAATCTCGTCCGTCCGCCTGTCGACGAAGATCGCCAGCGGCACGCCCCAGGCACGCTGGCGCGACAGCACCCAGTCGGGGCGATCCTTCACCATGCCGGCCATGCGGTTTTCGCCCGAGCGGGGAAACCATTTGGTGTCGCCGATGGCCTTCATACTGCGCGCACGCAGCGTGTCGTGAACGTCTTTGGTGATCGGCTTGTCCATGGCCGCGAACCATTGCGGCGTGGCGCGGAAGATCACCGGCGCCTTCGAGCGCCAGCTATGGGGATAGGAATGGCGCAAGCTGCCTTTGGCGAGCAACCTCTCCGCCGCGATCAACTCCCTGATCACCGCGCCGTTGGCATCGCCGTCCTTGCCTTCGGGCGTGAGGATGCGTTTGCCGGCGAACAGCGGAACATTGGCTGCAAATGATCCGTCTTCCTTCACGATGCTGAACGCGTCCGGATTGTTTGCGGCGTAACCCGGAAACAAATCCATCATCAGCGTGAAATCTTCGTCGCCGTGGCCGGGCGCCGTGTGCACGAAGCCCGTGCCGGTATCGGCAGTCACGTGATCGGCCGGCAAGAGAGGCACATCGAAATCGAAGCCCTTGCCGCGGAACGGATGCTCGCAGACAAGCCCCGCCGGATCGACATCGCTCAAGCGACGGAACACCAGCTTGGCATGATTGGCGGTTTGCGCTGCCAGTTCGTCGCCCAGCAACAGCAGGCCGCCGGAATGGGCCAGCGCACCCTCGCGCGCTTCGACAACTTCATAGAGCCCGTAAGACATTGAGGGCGAGAACGCGATGGCGCGGTTGCCTGGGATCGTCCAGGGCGTGGTGGTCCAGATGACGACACTCGCATTGCGCAACGCGTCGGGACCTTTGACCACCGGAAACTTCACATAGATCGTGGGCGAGACTTTCTCGCGATATTCGACTTCGGCTTCGGCCAGCGCCGTCTTCTCGACCGGCGACCACATCACGGGACGGAACCCGCGATAGAGCAGTTTGTTCGCGACGAATTTGTGCAGCTCGCCCGCGATCACCGCCTCGGCGCGATAGTCCATCGTCGTATAGGGCTTGTCCCACAGACCGATGCAGCCCAACCGTTTGAACTGCTTGCGCTGCACGTCGATCCAGTAATTCGCGAATTCGCGGCAGTCGCGGCGCAGCTGATCGATCGGAACGTCGTCCTTGGATTTGCCTTCGGCGCGGTATTTCTCCTCGATCTTCCATTCGATCGGCAGGCCGTGACAGTCCCAGCCCGGAATATACGGCGCGTCATAACCGAGAAAGCCACGCGAGCGCACGACGATGTCCTTGAGCACCTTGTTCAGCCCGGTGCCGGAATGGATCTCGCCATTCGCGTAAGGCGGGCCGTCGTGCAGGACGAAAAGCGGGCGGCCCTTGGCGGCGGTGCGCATGCGGCCGTAAAGATCCATGGCCTCCCAGCGCGCGAGCCATTTCGGCTCGGCCTCGGGCAGGCCGGCCTTCATGGGAAAGCTGGTCGCGGGCAGAAAGACGGTCGCGCGGTAATCGCGCGGCGCAGATGCGGGGGCTTGGCTGTCGGTCATCGGTCTCAGGCTTTCAGGGGGTTGCGGACAAACGAACCCGGCGTCCGCGAAACCCATGGAGCGTCATGCCCCCGGCCGCGAAGCCGGGTGGCAAATTCGCAAAACTCCCCCAAGACCCAACGAATCCATGGCAAATGCCTGCAAATCGGCGGCTGACCTTCTATCAGCGGGCGGCCGGACCGTCCAGCGGCTAGCTGGGAATCCCCGCTTTCGCCAGCGCCGCACGCGCCGCTTCGCAATCGGCCGCGATCTGGGCCTTCAGCGCGTCGAGGCCGGCGAGCTTGGCTTCGGGCCTGAGATAGGCAACCAGCTCGACGGAGAGATGTTTGCCGTAAAGATCGCCATCGAAATCGAACAGGAAGGATTCGAGCAGGGGGACGTCCGTCTCGAACATCGGGCGGATGCCGAAATTGGCCACACCGTCATAGGTGCCCGCAGGTTTGTCGTTCTCGATCAGCGTGGCGCGCACCGCATACACGCCATAGGCCGGCTTTAGGCAATGATCCAGCCGCATATTCGCGGTCGGGAATCCGATGGAGCGGCCGCGTTTGTCGCCATGTTCGACGCGCGCCTCGACGGCCCACCAATGGCCCAGCAGGCGCGCCGCGTCGTCCGGATGGCCCGCCTTCAGCGCCTCACGAATCCGCGATGAGGAAATCTTGTCGTGGCCTTGCGCCGCGATCGGCTCGAAGATCGCCACGCCGAAGCCTTCCATCTCACCCATATAGGACAGCACCGTCGTGTTGCCTGCGCGGCCCTTGCCGAACTGGAAATCCGCACCGACCACCACGCAGCCCGCGCCCAACCCTTCCACCAGAACCTCGACGACGAAATCCTGCGCCGTGCGGGCCGCCATCTCGGCGTCGAAAGCCAGCGCATACATCGCATCGGCGCCCTGCTCCGCGATGAGCCGCGCCTTGGTGCGGAACGGCGTCAGCCGAAACGATTCCGGCGACGGCCGGAAGAACTCCTGGGGATGAGGCTCGAAGGCGAGCACGCCCAGCGGCGCGCCCCGCTCCGCCGATATCCTTCGCGCTTCCCCAATTAGCGCCTGATGGCCGCGATGCACGCCGTCGAAATTTCCCACGGCGACGATGGCGCCTTTATAGGCGTCCGGCACGTCGCGATGGTGACGGAATATCTTCATGGAAGCGCGTCAGGCCTTCGGGCGCGCGGGCGCCATCACCAGTGCTTCGCCGTCGACCACGGTCACGTCACCCACCTTGCAGACGCAATCGAAAAGGACGCGGCGCTTGTCTGCGACCACTTCGCGCACGGTGCAGGTCGCGGTGACGGTGTCTCCGATCCGCACGGGCGCCTTGAAGCGCGTCGTCAGGCTCATGAAGATCGTACCCGGCCCCGGCATCTTCATGCCCAGCACGGTCGAGATGTAGCTTGCGCTCAGCACGCCATGGGCGATTCGGCCCTTGAAGATTGTGCCCTTCGCGAATTCCTCGTCGAAATGCACCGGGTTCACGTCGCCGCTCACTTCGCCGAACAGCTCGATGTCGCGCTCCGTGACGGTCTTCGAAAAGCTCTCGGCCAAGCCGGGCTTCAGGTCTTCGATGTAATAGGGCATTCGCGTCGGTCCTTCCGTGCCTGTCCGTGTCTTATCGGCATTCGCCTTCACCAGACAAGCGCGCGCATGGCGGCCTGGGCGGTGACGCCGGATTTGGCGAACAACGCCGCCAAAGCCTCGGCCGAGAATTTGCTTATATCCTCGCCATGGATGCCATCGGCGACGAAGAGCGCGTCAAGGCCGGCGACATTGGCGCCTTTGATATCGGTTTCCAGTCCGTCCCCGATGGCCAATGGCCGCGCGATATCGCGCTTCGCCGCCTCGCGCGCTGCGGTAAGCGTCGTCGTGTAGATGGGCTTGTACGGCTTGCCGTAATAGACGACCGGGCCGCCCATTTTCTCATAGGCCCGCGCGATCGCGCCGGCACAATAAACGAGCTTCCCGCCCCGCTGCACGACGATGTCGGGATTGGCGCACAGCAGCGTCAGGCCGCGGCGCTTCAATTCTTCCAGCATTTCGCTGTAATCCGCCGGCGTTTCGCTATCGTCGTCGTAAAGGCCCGTGCACAGGATCACGGACGCCTGCGGCGCATCCACGCAATCGATGGGCAGGCCTTCGAACACGCCCCGGTCGCGCTCGGGCCCGATATGCAGGATCGCCAGACGCCGATTGTTGGCGCGCACGGCGAGCGCATCGCGGGTCGCCACGCCCGATGTCACGATCGCGTCATAACAGTCCGCCGGCACGCCGAAGCGCGCGAACTGTTCTTCGAGCACGGCGACGGGGCGCGGTGCGTTGGAAAGCAGCACGACAGGTCCATAGGTCCCGCGAAACCGCCGGAGCGCCTCAATCGCGCCCGCATGCGCGTGGTGGCCGTCATGCAGCACGCCCCAGACGTCGCAGATGAGTGCGTCGTAGCGGGGCGCGATCTCGCCGAGACCGCCGATCAAGAGTGGGAGAGCAACCATGCGCGTAGCGGTCGCATGCGCGCGGCCGCGCGGTCAATGGGCGCGATCAACCCGCGCGGCGAAACGGAATCACAGGCGCGGACGGCTCGAGTTTTTCGGGGGTCTTGAACGAATCTTCGCGCACCGCGCGCGGCTCGCCGAACAGATAGCCCTGGCCGAAATCGACGCTGTAATCGAGAAGCTGGACGACTTCCTTCTCGTTCTCCACGCGTTCGGCGATCAGGTTCATGCCGTGACGCTCCAGGAGATTCTTGAGGTCTTCGGCCGCGACGGTGGCGTTGGCGCCCGTCATGCCGTTCATCAGCGTGTCGGCACGCACCTTCATATAGCGGAAACCCAAAGTCTTCAGGCGCCCGAGATCCATCGCCAAGGTGTCGACGTGATCCATGGAGAGCGCAAATCCGAGGCTCGCGAGATAAAGCAGGTTTTCCTCGCCCTGCGGACCGGCCTTGAGAATGGCGTCCTGCCCGAATTCGAAGATGATCTGATGGGCGAGATCGCGATTGTGGTGCATGTATTCGAGGAACTGGGGAAAGAATTCCGTATCCGTCAGCGTGTCGCCGGAGATGTTGCAGAACACGCCGATTTCGCGGCTCTTCTGCACCAGACGGCGCACGATCTGTACGCAGCGGAACAGCAACAGATTGTCCACCACCGACATCAGGCCCACGGGGGCCGCGATTTTCATATATTGCGCCGGCATGATCACCGAGCCGTCCTCGGCGCGCAGGCGCGACAGCGCTTCATAGAAACGCAGCTTGCGTTGCGGCAGGCTCACGATGGGTTGCAGATAGAGATCGACGCGATTTTCCTCGAGCGAGGCGCGGATGGTTTCGAGCAGGCCGGACTCGCCCAGCGTGTCGAGATAGGTGCGCGCGGTGTCCGTCGCGCGGCGTTCGAGCAGGACATCTTCCTGCGGCGGCGGCACGTCCTTCGCCTTGGCCGTAATCTTGGTGGCGAATTCGCGCATCAGGCCTTCGAGCAATTGCAGCTCGGCCACGATCTTGCGGCTCTGCGCGGTGGCGTTCGCCTCCATGGCGGATTTCACGGTGTCGATCTTGGCATGCGTCTCTTCCAGCGCCAGCGCAAAGCCCTGGCTGATCCGCTTGAGGCCGGCGATCTCGTTGCGCGTCTTGCGTTTCTCGCGGCGGCGCAGCGCGCTCGCATGGAGCTGGGCCGCCAGCATGAGCAGGACAAAGCCGAAAAGTGCGCAGGTTATGGGAGTGGCGAGTTTCGTCATGGCGAGCACGACCGCGGCCGTGGCACAGGCCATCGCATAGATCACGGCGACAAGGACATTGGTCATCGGACGCGGTTTCTCTGCCTGGATCGCGGCCATACTGGCAAACCGCCGTTTCGAATTCGTTAACCAAGGAAAGGCCTGTCTCTGCCGCGTCGCGGCCCGGCTTGCCCCCCGGCGGCGGACCTCTATACCCTCCGCCATCCGCTCCAGGAGACCCCGGCCATGGCCGCCAAAACCGCTTACGATTTCAGCTTCCGCGCCATCGACGGCGGCGAGCTGCCGCTCTCGAAATTCAAGGGGAAGGCGCTGCTGGTGGTCAATGTCGCGAGCCAATGCGGGCTCACGCCGCAATATTCCGGACTCGAGGCGCTGTGGAAAGCGAAGCGCGATCAGGGCCTCGTCGTTCTCGGTGTTCCCGCCAACGATTTCGGCGCGCAGGAACCCGGCAGCGAAAAAGAGATCAAGACCTTCTGCGAAACCCGCTTCCAGGTCGATTTTCCCATGACCGCGAAAGAGCATGTGATCGGGCCGGAAGCGCATGCGCTTTACAAATGGGTGGAAGGCGAACTCGGCGAGGCCGCGGCGCCGAAGTGGAATTTCCACAAATATCTGTTCCATCGCGACGGCAGCATCGCGGGCACCTTCGGCTCGCGCACCACGCCCGACGCGCCCGAACTTGGCGCCGCGATCGATCAGGCGCTTAAAAGCTGAGCACATCCATTCCGGTGACTGTTGGTCTTCACCGTTAAAAACAAATTTTAGCGCGGAGGACGCGGAGGATTCGCAGAGGACGCAAAGTAAAAGCACGCACTTCCCGCGCAAATTTCCAGGCCTTTCGTTGCGATCGATCGAGAAATTTCCCGCTTCCTCAGCGCCCTCCGCGCATCCTCCGCGGCCCCTGCGCTTAAACCATGGGTGCCCCACACACCCATCCATCCCAATTCTGGGTTATGTTGCCATGCGGGGCGAGATGCGGATTTCGATGCGCCGGTTGCGCGGCTCGTTGACATTGTCGCCCGTCGGAATCTTGAGCCCCTTCTCGCCGAAGCCACGTGCGAGAATGCGGTGCGCGTCCACGCCGTCGTCAGCCAGCGCTTTCGCAATCGCGTTGGCGCGGGCCTGAGACAATTGCAGATTGTGGTCCGGCGATCCCGTCGTGTCGGTGTAGCCGTTCACCTGGAGCTGCGTGCTGTCGTATTTGCGCAGGACCAGCGCCACGTCCTCGACGATCTCCCCGGCGCGGCCGGAGAACGACGGGGAATTCACCGCGAACAGAACATCGCTCTTCATGTTGATAACGAGATCGTTGGCCAGGCGGCCCACGATGGCGCCGCTGCCGCGCAGGGCCGCACGCAATTCGGCTTCCTCGGTGTCGGTATAGGCCTCGACCTTTTGCGCCGTGAGCACGCCCGCGCCCAGGGGTTTCACATTGTGGACGACGACGTCCGGCGTACGCGCCGGCGCTCGCGGCGGGGTGTAGGACGGCGGCGGCGGGTAGTAGGAGGGCGGATAATCGTAGTGCGAGGGTCGCGGGGTGGCGCAGCCGGCCAGCGCCAACACAGCCGCGGCAGATATCATGGCCTTTCGCATCCGGAGCATCCTGGCGTTTGGGTTCATTCGCGCGAAATTCTAGAGAGCCGGGCCATTTGTCGCCAGCCCTCGCAGCGATTAAGAATGATGGAACCGACATTCTTCAGGGAGATATCGATGAAACTGTTCGATTTGAGCGGGAAAGTCGCGCTGGTGACCGGCTCGACCAAGGGCATCGGCGAAGCGATCGTCCATCGCCTCGCGGAACATGGCGCGAAAGTCGTCGTGTCCAGCCGCAAGGCCGATGCCTGCGACAAGGTCGCGGCGGACATCAACAAGGCGCAAGGCAAAGAAGTGGCCGTGCCGATCCCCTGCAACATCAACTACAAAGAACAGTTGCAGCAGCTTGTGGCCGGCACGCGGCAGAAATGGGGCAAGATCGACATTCTCATCTGCAATGCAGCGCTCAATCCCTATTTCGGGCCGCAGATGGAAATTCCCGACGAAGCGTTCGACAAGATCATGGGCGCCAATGTGCGCTCCAATCATTGGCTGTGTCAGCTCGTGCTGCCCGAGATGGTGGCGCGCAAGGACGGCTCGATCATCATCGTGTCCTCCATCGGAGGCTTGCGCGGATCGCCGGTGCTGGGCGCCTATTGCATCTCGAAGGCAGCGGATTTTCAGCTTGCCCGCAATATCGCCGTCGAATACGGGCCGGAGAATATCCGCGCCAATTGCATTGCGCCGGGCCTGATCAAGACCGATTTTGCGAAAGCGCTGTGGGACAATCCCGACATTCTCAAGCGCTCGACCTCCGGCGCGCCGCTGCGCCGCATCGGCGATCCCGACGAGATCGCAGGCGCGGCCGTGTTCCTTGCGTCGAAGGCAGGAGCCTTCATGACCGGCCAGGCCATCGTGATTGACGGCGGAGCGACGATTTGAAGGTTGGAGTGTTGAATTTCCATCCACCCGCCCCTTGAGGGCGGGTCGAAATTA
>JBEKLK010000043.1:0-14894 GCA_050010235.1 Rhizomicrobium sp. | reverse complement strand
TCAGCGCCACGGCGATCTCGAACGAGACTTTCATCACCGCGCTGACATGATGAACGCGCAGCGACCAGTGCTTGAGACGGTCCTCGCGCTTCAAATCCTCGATCTGAAGATCGGTCATCAAGCTTTGTTTCGCAGTCAGCTTGATCTGCTCGTCGCTCAGCGCACTCTGCTTTTCGAGGAACGTTTCCGCCTTGGATGCGACACGGTCGTTTTGTGCGGCCGCGCCAAGAGCGACGGACATCGCGGCGGGATTGACGCCGCTGTCCGCGGCGCCCGATACGCGATCTTCCGTTTCTTCAGCCATCCGCCCCTCGATTCACGTGACCGCAACTATAGCGAATGCCTGCCGCGGTTGAAGCCGAAACCGGGCCGATGCCGGAGAGGCGCACTCACGCCCCGACCGCAAGTGCGCCGCGCAATGGATTGCGCATGGCTGCCGCGAGTGCCACAAAGAACAGGACCGCCGCGACGCCGCAGGCCGCTTCCACCCACAGCATTCCATTCGAGCCCCAGCGGGTCTGCGCCCAACCGTCGACGATGGTGAGATAGGCGATCGGCATGTTCGAAACGCCGGCGAGAAGATTGTATTTCGTGGCGGCGGCGCCGGCGCCGATGGCTTCCAGCACGACTGCTCCGAACGCCGCGTAGCAGAAGCCGAGAATGAACGCGTAGATGCAGGTATAGGCCACGAACATCGATTGGGTGTGCGGCGAGACGGCCATTGCGATCGCGCAGAGCGCAAGCGCGATGCCGAACACATTATAAGCCGTCCGCCGGTCCATGCGGTCGCAGATGAATCCTGCTGCCAGGCAGCCAAGCATGGAAATGACGCCGCCCAGCGCACCATTGACGAGAGCCACTGCATCGGCACTGGCATGCCAGTCGCCGGCGACTGCGGCCCACAAATTCTGCGCGGCGCCGACCCCGATCGGGAGCAGCATCAGCACGAGGACCAGAACGCCCGGGCGCGTTGCCGCGATCGCCCAGACGTCGCGGCCCACATTCGCCAGGCTTGCAAGATAACTTGCGCCGCGATGCGCGGCGGGCGGCTCGTCGAGAAACAGAACGGCAATTGCCGACATAATGCAGACGGCACCGAGCACGCCGCCCGCCACCCACGATCCGGCAATGTGCTGGGCAAGCCACAGCCCGGCGCCGCCGCCAAGTCCGCTTCCACCAAGATTGCCCGCCTGGCTCCAGCCGCCGGCACGGCCCTTTTGGTCGAGCGGCGTGGCATGGGCCATCAGGCTGTCGGCCGCCATCGCATTGAAGCTGACCGTCACGCTGAAGAGCATGACGAGGATCTCGATCAGGCGAAGATTTGCAGCGGTGGGCGGAATGATCGCGGTCGCGACCATCAGCGCGCCGGTTGCCACGGCCGAGATCAGAAACCAGCTCTTGTTGGACAGCGTCGTGTCCACGATCGGCGCCCAGATCACTTTCCACGTCTGCGGAAAAAGACTGAATGCGACGAGTCCCGCAATGGCTTCGACGCTCACCCCCGCATGGGTCAGAACATAGGCGAGCGTCACGACGACGTAGCCGTTCGTGATGCCCAGAGGCAGGAACATGATGAGAAACAGGATCGGATGCGCTTGGCGACCCGGTGTGACATGTTCGGGCATTGACGAGCTTTCGGAAGCAAAGTTCTTGGCGACGGACGATGCCCGTTCATGGCGCCGGACATTCGATCTTGGCGAAGGAGGCCGCCAAAGGAAACCCCCGCCATGCCGGAACCGGCAGCAGTGAAGTCCGGCCCCGCAGGCCCCGCGCGGCTGGCTTTGCAGTGGGCTTGTGTGCAAATAGTCCTGCCTGTGACGCAGCACAGCCGATCCTGGGGGGCGGATGGCCGAACAAATCGAAAGTGCCGATAGAGGCGGCGGCGATGCGGCGCAGCCCGCCCTCGCATTGGCACTCGGCGGAGCAAGCCGCGCAAAGGCCGACGACTTTCTCGACAGGCAGGCCAGAGTTGCGGTCGCACAGGAGCAGGTTTTGCTCCTTCAGGCAGACGACTTACGCCGCGAAGACAGGCTGCGTCATTGGTCGCTGCGCGTGCATCACATCAGCGACGTGATGAAGGTGACGTTCGAGATCACGGCGGCGTTCGTGGGCCTCGCCATCGTCGTCGGCATCTGTGCTGCGCTGTGGGCAGCATCGCACGACGACAGCCTGATCATCGAGAGCTTTTCCGTGCCGCCGGATATGGCGAGCCGCGGCCTGACCGGAGAAGCCGTCGCCGCGCAATTGCAGGACAGGATCGCGGCTATGCAGGCCGCAACGGATTCCGCGCGGCCGCCGAGTTCCTATTCCAGCAATTGGGGCAACGACATCAAGGTGCAGATTCCCGATACGGGCGTTTCCATCGGCGAGTTCTATCGCATCCTGACGCTATGGCTGGGGCATCAGACGCGCATCACCGGCGAAGTGTTTCGGACAGACAAAGGCATCGCGATCACGGCACGGGCGGGCGGCGACGGCGGCGCAACGAACCAGGGACCGGAATCGGATTTCGATGCCATTCTGCAGCGGGCCGCGGAAGCCGTGTTCGGGCAAACGCAGCCTTATCGCTACGGCATTTATTTGGCACGCCACGACCGACTCGATGAAGCGCAAAAGGTTTTCGAAAAGCTCGCGGCCAGTTCCTCTGCTTCGGAGAAAGCGTGGGCGGAAAATGGTCTGCAGAATGTGGAGGATTTTCGCGGAGACTTTCGTACCGCCGAAGCCACGTGCAGAACCGCATTGGCGCTCGAGCCGGATTTCGCGCTCGCACACTGGAGTCTCAGCGGGGACGAAACGGCGCTCGGTCACGATGAAGAATATGTGCGCATCACGAAAGAATTGCACTCGCTCGTCCAATCTCCCAACCCCGGACTGACCGAACGCAGTCGAACGATGATCGGGCACAGCGTTGCGCAAGGCCTCGCGTTGGAATTCGGCGACTTTGCCTTCATCATTGTCGACGCCCGCGAGACGGAGCAGCTTCCGGATTACAACTCCATGGTCGAGTACTCCTGGGAAAACGAAGTCGAGGCGCTGGGTCTCCTTCATGACGCGCGCGCGATGCGGGCTCGGCTCGCGGAGATGCCGCATGCGGCGGACGACCAGACAATCGCGAACCGGGAAACAGCCCTTGCCCAGGGTGAGATCGCGCTCAAGCAGTGGGGGAAAGCTCTCAAGCATGTCGCCGACGCCGACGCACTCGCGAAACGCGCCGGACCGTCTCTTACTTCCGTCAATGCTTCCGTATCCATCTGGCCCAGTCTTGCGATTGCCGAGTTCCAATCCGGCGATCGGGCCGCGGCCTTTGCCCTGATCGCGCGGACACCGCTCGATTGCTATGCGTGCGTCGACACGCGGGGAAACATCGATGCCACCGCGAAGAACTGGGACGGCGCGGCCTTCTGGTTTACGGACGCGGTGAGGCAGGCGCCGTCCCTTCCGCTCGCCTATTCGGATTGGGGCGCGATGCTGCTTGCGAAAGGCAACTACGACGGCGCGATTGCGAAGTTCAAGATCGCCAATGAAAAAGGCCCGCATTTTGCCGATCCGCTGGAGATGTGGGGCGACGCGCTGATCGCCAAGAATCGTTCCGATCTCGCGCTCGCGAAATTCGCGGAAGCCGACAAATACGCGCCCAACTGGGGACGGCTGCATCTCAAATGGGGCGAGGCATTGTTATGGTCCGGAGACAAGGCCGGAGCGGAAAAGCAGTTCGAAGCTGCGTCCGGCCTCGATCTCGCGCCACAGGAGAGAGCCGAACTCCAGCACATGAGAAACATACATGGCTGAGGACGAATTCGACGAGATCCGCTCCGGAAGCGGAGCGAAGGCAACGGCCGATGCGGCGGCGCTGACGGCTGCGATGGGTGCGGCCGGCGCAACGGAGGAAGCGCGAGACTATCTTCGCAAGCACAGCCGGCTTGCCGATCTCCAGATGGAGAACATGCGGCTCCAGAACGACAACCTCCAGAAACTGGACGAATACGAAGTCTCGCATCTGCGTTGGCGGCGCTTCAACGACCAGATGCGCGGCGCCATGCAGATCATGCTCGTGGTGGTGGGCGCGGCGATCGTAGCTGCGATCGGTGCGGCCGTGTGGAGCGCGAGCCGGGCCGAAGGGCTTGTCGTGGATTCCTTCTCCGTGCCGCCGCAATTCGCGCAAGCCGGAATGACGGGAGACGTCGTAGCGGACGACCTGACGGACAAGATCGCCGCCGTGCGCGACTTCGCGAACGATCATTCCATCGCGCATTCGAAAGACGTGAAGAACGAGCGCGACGAAGAGATCAAGGCGGAAATACCGGACACCGGCATCTCGCTCGGCGAAGTGTCGCGCTATCTGCGGTCCTGGCTTGGTCGCGAGCGGCACCTCAACGGCAATCTGCGAAGCATCGGCGACGGAAATGTCGCGCTGACACTCGCGCTGGGCGGCGCGGATGCGACGACCTTCACGGGCCGGGCGGACGATCTCGACAAGCTCGAGCAACAGGCGGCCGAGCATGTCTTTCAAGGCGTCGACCCCTCGAATTACGTTCTATACCTTTACGGAAAACGCCGCCCCGATGAGGCGCTGTCGGCGATCCAGTATCTGATCCGTGTGGCGGACAGTCCCGGAATGCTGGCCGACGGATATGCCCTGCGGGGAAATTGGGCCAGGGGTTATTCCGGCGATATTCCGCTCGCGCTGAGGACCTTACGCATCGCCGCGGCAATCGATCCCAAATCGCTCCCGCCGCACATGGAGATGATGTTCTCATTGCTGGATGTTGGGCACGATGAGGAGGCTTTGCGTCAGGCGCAAGAGATTTCGAATTTCCGGCAGGAGGATCAGTATGCCTGGCGGGAAGGCGTCGGCTTTTCGCAAGTTCTCGAGCAAGCCACGATTGAAAGCGATGTCGAGACCGGGAATTTCGATCGTGTGCTTTCCGCTCCTTGCGGCTTGTGCTCCCTCCCGGAACAACTGCTCGGACAGGCCGAATACGCCGCGCGGATGCACGACGTGGCGCGAAGCCGCGCGTTGATCGGGGAAGCGCTCGGGACCGAGGGGGTCAGCGCCGACGACGTGGACAGGGCCCGCTATTTTGCCGATTCCGCGGCGAGCGATTGGCGCGCGGCGATCGCCGATACCCGTGCCTATGTCGCGGATCTCAAGGTTCGCAATGCGCGGCTGAAATCCCTGGAACAGAGCACATACGCGATACCCCTTCTGGCTTATGCGCTCGCGCGGGCCGGCGATTTCTCCGGCGCGCATCGGGAAATCGACAAATCGCCGGGCGATTGCGTCGCCTGCGAGACGGCGCGGGGAAACATCGACGCGCTCGAAGGAAAAGCGGTTGCCGCGACCTGGTGGTTCGCGCGCGCAATCCGTGATGCGCCGTCCATTCCGTTCGCATATTCGGATTGGGGCGCGGAGCTGATGGCCAAAGGCGATCTCGACGCCGCGATAGCGGAGTTCAAGCTTGCCAACCAGAAAGGCCCGCACTTCGCCGATCCGCTGGAGATGTGGGGCGAGGCGTTGATGGCGAAGAACCGGTCCGACCTCGCGCTCGCGAAATTCGAAGAAGCCGCGAAATATGCGCCGAATTGGGGCCGCCTGCATCTCAAATGGGGCGAGGCGTTGTTTTGGGCCGGCAAGAGAGACGACGCGCAAAAGCAATTTGCCGTCGCGCGCGGGCTCGATCTCGACGCCTCGGACAGCGCGGAGCTTACAAAATTGAAGATATCTCATGGCTGATGAGAACGAAGACTCCCTGACAGCAGATGCCGGCGACCCGGCGGCCGTCGGGATCGCCATGCATGCCGGCGTGTCCGCGGAATCGCGCGCGTACCTGAACGAGCAGACCGAGCTCGCGAGACTCCAAAAGCAGAATCTTCTGGAGCAAAACGCATTTGAACTCTCGCATCTGCGCTGGCGACGCTTCAACGACCAGATGAAGGGCGCGCTGCAGATCATGCTCGTTGCCGTCGGTGCGCTGGTTGTCGCCGCTATCGCCGCCACGATCTGGAATGCGAGCCAAGCAAGCGGACTTGTCGTCGACTCCTTCACTGCTCCGCCCGATTTCGAGCAACGGGGACTTGGAGGCGACGTGATTGCGGGCGACATAACAAACAGGCTTGCAGCCATTCGAAAATTCGGCGTCGAGCACTCCTACAGCTCGTCGAGCGAAGTCACGAAAAACGACGCCAACGATATCAAAGTCGAAATCCCGGACACCGGTGTGTCGACAGCGGAAGCGTGGCGCTATTTGCGCAATTGGCTTGGCCGGGAGAGGCATCTGACGGGGTCGCTTCGAAGCGCGGCGAATGGAAAGCTTGAATTGTCTGCCAACCTGGGCGATGGCCGTACAATCACCGAGACGGATCAACCCGACAATCTTTCGAAACTCGAGCAGAAGGTCGCCGAGGAGGTCTATCAGTCATTCGATCCCGTCAACTATATAAATTATCTGTCTTCAAACGGACGACACCGTGAAGCGCATGAAGCTGCCGCAAGCTACGTGGAAATTGCAAAAGGCGATGGAGCACAGGCCGATTCCTACGGTCTCTGGAGCTACACGACGGCGGACGCTACCGGCGACATTCCGCTTGCAATCCGGCGCGCACGCGTCGGCATTGCGATCGACCCCGGGCTTGCCGTGACCTACATGCAGGAAGTCGGATTCGATGACGATCTCGGGCATGACGAGGATGAACTGAAGGAAGCGCAAACAGTCTTGCGCCAGCGGAACCAGGACCAACTTCCGTCCCATCAGGGGAGCGGATTTGCTGCCATGCAATCGGAAGCACATGGCGCGATCGCCTTGCTGCTCGGGGATTTTGCAGATGCCGGGCCGTGGTATTGCGACCCCGGCTGCCGTCCGGGGCTTCAGCTTTCGACGATGGCTGCGTTGGCGGCGCGCATGCACGATGTTCCGGCCAGCCGCGCGCTTCTGTCCGAGGCTTTCGCTGCCGGATTTGTCGACGATCGAAATGCCGCTGAGGCGCGCTACTTCGCGGATATGGAGGCGGAAAACTGGTCTGCGGCGCTGGCGGATGCCATAGCGGCCCAAACGGCCGCGCTATCCCCCAGAGGAGATGTGAGCGCGCGGTATCTGGCCGCGATTGCCGACGTGTCGTACACCCCGCAAATCGCGCTCGCAGAATCGCATGGTGGCCATATCGCCCTGGCACACCGGGCAATCGATCGAACGTCCGAAGATTGCGTCTCATGCCTTGTCGCGCGCGGCGATATCGACGCGCTCGAGAGGAAATGGGACGGCGCCGCGTTTTGGTTTGCGCGCGCAAGCGAACTCGCACCTTCAATTCCGTTTGCGTCGATGGAATGGGGCCGGATGCTTCTCGCCAAAGGCGACTTCGATGGCGCCATCGCACAGTTCAAGCTCGCCAACCGGAAAGGCCCGCACTTCGCCGATCCGCTGGAAATGTGGGGCGAGGCGCTGATCGCCAAGAACCGTTCCGACCTCGCGCTCGCCAAGTTCGAGGAAGCCGCGAAATATGCGCCCAACTGGGGCCGCCTGCATCTCAAATGGGGCGAGGCGCTGTTGTGGTCCGGCGACAAGGTTGGCGCAGAGAAAAAATTCGTCATTGCGGCCGGCCTCGATCTCACGTCTTCCGAGAAAGTCGAACTCGCAAAGGTGTCGCATGGCTGAAGAAGAAGAGGCCGCCTCTTCCCGCGCCACGAGCAGTGCTGCGGCTGTCGGTCTGGCGATGAATCCCGATCCGTCCGTCGCTGCCGACGCGCGGACCTATCTGCGCGAGCAGACCGAGCTCGCGAAGCTGCAAAAGCAGAACCTGGTCGAGCAAAACGCCTTCGAACTGTCCCATCTGCGCTGGCGGCGCTTCAACGACCAGATGAAAGGCGCGTTGCAGGTCATGCTGGTCGCCGTCGGCGCGCTGATCGTGAGCGCCATCGGTGCCGCAATCTGGACCGCCGCACATGACAGCAGCCTGGTCATCGAAGCGTTCAGCGTGCCGTCCGATCTGGCGATGCGCGGGATCACCGGCGAGGCGGTCGCCGCGCAGCTGCAGGACAAGCTTACGGCCATGCAGACGGATACGGACTCCGCGCGGCCGGCGGATTCTTATGCCAACAACTGGGGAACGGACATCAAGATCCAGATTCCCGATACCGGGGTCTCGGTCAGCGAATTCTATCGTATGCTGGCAGCCTGGTTCGGGCATCAAACGCATATTTCAGGCGAGGTTTATCGCACTCCGGACGGCCTGGCGGTCGCGGTGCGCGCCAGCGGCAGTACCGGCGACACGGTGCACGGAAGCGAACGCGATTTCGAGGCGCTGATGCAGAAGGCGGCCGAGGCCGTCTATGCGCGCACGCAGGTCTATCGCTACGCGATCTACATCGGCGGCCATCTGGGGCCGAACGCAGGACCTGCGGAGCAAATTCTGCAGAAGCTGGCGCAGTCCGGATCGCTGCGGGATCGCATCTGGGCCTATATGGCGATCGGCACGAAAGCGGAATGGGCCCACCCGCTGCGGGCATCGGATATTCAGGCCGAAGCCATTCCGCTCGCGCCGCGCTTTGCGCTTCCCTACCAGAACATAGCCGACGAACAAGCATGGCTCGGCCATGACGAGGCAGCGCTTGCGGCCGGGCGGCGGGCCATTGCACTGCTTTCCAACGGTGATGGGGAAATGAGCGAGCGCGCCAGCGTCATCAGCTTGCTCGCCAACCGCGCGTTCGCGGTCGAATTGACGGGCGACTACAACGAAGCACAGCGTCAAAGCATGGAAGCGACTCTGGCGCCGGACTACGCGCATATTGCCGACGTCATGCGCTGGTCGATAGCGGACGACCGTGCCCTGCTTCATGAAATGACGCGCGCGCGCGACGCCTGGAACAGCATTCCCGTGCCTCCTGTCGGAATTGGGCTCGTGAACTACGGCATCTTCGAAATCGGCGTTCTCTACCATTTGAACGAATGGAATGCCGCCATTGACAAGACCGCGCAGTTCGAAAGCTCCTTGAAGAAATTCGAGAATGTGCCGCCGTATTCTTCGGCTTTTACGCTCCCCACATTGTCACGCAGGATCTGGCCTTACACCGCGGCGGCGCTGGCGCACATCGGCGACATGAAAGGCGCGATGGCGCTTATCGGCAAGACACCCCTCGATTGCGATCTGTGCGTGCGCATGCGGGGCAACATTGCGGCTCTCAACCGTGACTGGCGCGGCGCGGCGCACTGGTTTGCGATGGTGTCGGCACGCACGCCATCCATTCCGTTCGCCGACACGGACTGGGGCGCGATGTTGCTCGCCAAAGGCGATTATGACGGCGCGATTGCGCGATTCACCCTTGCCAATGCAAAAGGCCCGCACTTCGCCGATCCGCTGGAGATGTGGGGCGAGACGTTGATCCGCAAGAACCGCTCGGACCTCGCGCTGGCGAAATTCGCGGAAGCCGACAAATACGCACCGAACTGGGGACGGCTCCATCTCAAATGGGGAGAAGCCCTGTTGTGGACAGGCGACAAGAGCGGCGCGGCAAAACAATTCGCCATCGCATCCGGCCTCGATCTCGCGCCATTCGAAATGTCCGAACTTACGCGCATGAAAGATGTCCATGGCTGACGAAGAAAATCGTTCCGGTTCGAGCCCATTGCCCTCCGCAGGGATCGATCCCATTGCGGGGTCGCTGGCGCTGGGCGGCGCCAGCCGCGGGAAGGCGGATGCCTATCTCGACAGGCAGGCAAACCTCAGCGACGAACAAATCCGTCTTGCGCGCGAACAAATCGAACTCTCGCGCCTCCAGGTCGAGGATTTGCGTCGCGAAAACAAGCTTCGTCACTGGTCCCTGCGCGTGCGGCACATCAGCGATGTGCTCAAGCTGTCGTTCGAACTGGCACTGGCATTGATTTTTGCTGCGGTCGTGGCCTGCATTGCCGGCGTCATCTGGACGGCGGCGCATGATGACGGACTTGTCATCGAAGCATTCAAGGTGCCGCCGGACATGGCGGCCAGAGGTCTCACGGGGGACGTGGTTGCAAGTCTGCTCCTTGACCGTTTGACAGACCTGCAGGACCAGACCGATTCCGCCCGCGCGCCCAACTCCTATTCCAGCGATTGGGGCAATGACATCAAGATCGACATCCCGAATACCGGAGTCTCGATCGGCGAAGCGTATCGTTATCTTGCCGGCTGGTTGGGACATCAGACGCATATCACCGGAGAGATATATCGCACCGCCAACGGCATCGCGCTCACGACGCGCGTCAGCGGGAGCGCCGGAACCGCACTGACCGGCAGCGACGACAAATTGAACAACCTGGTGGAGAGCGCCGCCGAGCGCATCTATCGTGTGACACAGCCCTATCGCTACGCCGCCTATATGACCAGCCACGGCGATTTCGCCAAAGCGGACTCGGCTTTGCAGGACCTTGCGCTGAATGGCCCGGAATCGGAGAAGCCCTGGGCTTACGCGTTGTGGCTCTATCTTCCCCTGAACAATGACGACATCGCCGATGCGCTCGACCGCGCGCACAAGGCGATTGAACTGGGTCCCAATCTGGCATTGGCTCAAATCAATGCGGCCCAGATAGAAGCAGATGCCGGTCACGACGAGCAGGAGCTGGCGGATCTCGAAGCTGTCGTCAAATCTCTGGCCGGCGACGGCAGGCGCCTCGTCACGGAGAAAGCTGCGATCGTCACGGGGCTGCAGGCCGAAGCGACAACCGACGAGGAATTGGGCGACTTTCGCGCGGCCGTCGAGAAATATGCTGAAATTCAGAACGCATCGGATTTTGTCGGCTCGCATTGGTCGTCGCGTTATATGCAGTCGAACGCTGCAGCCCTGATGCACGATGTTCTGGCATCGCGACGCGACCTCGGCACCTACACCGACGCAGAACTGTTTCACCTGTCGTCGATCGGCGCCGGGTGGAACAATGTGAATTACTATTTCCCGCAATTCGCGCAAGCCGCGGAGTTGGGTCGATGGGCGGCTGCACGCCGCGATATCGAGCAGGCGCTTGCAGCGCCGGAGGCGCGCGGTATCGACTCTCGGATCACCGTTCGCGCCCAGGCGTGGCCCTGGCTCGCGCTCGCCGAGGCGAACATGGGCGACGCTTCCGCAGCCGGGAACTTGATCGGCAAGACGCGGCTCGATTGTTATCTGTGCCTGCGCGTGCGCGGTGGCATCGATGTCGAGCAAAGAAACTGGAACGGCGCCAATTATTGGTTCGCGCGCGCCGCAGCGTTGGCTCCCTCTATCCCCTTTGCCTATGCCGAATGGGGCGCGATGCTGCTGCGAAAGGGCGACTACGACGGCGCCATTGCGAAATTCGAAAGCGCGCATGCGAAGGGTTCCCACTTCGCCGATCCGCTGGAGATGTGGGGCGAGGCGCTGATCGCGAAAAAACGCTCCGACCTTGCGCTCGCGAAATTCGCGGAGGCCGACAAATATGCGCCGAACTGGGGACGGCTACATCTCAAATGGGGTGAGGCTCTGCTCTATTCGGGCAAACGGGACGAAGCGAAGAAACAGTTCGCGCTTGCCGCGGGCCTCGATCTGTCTGCTGCCGATAGAGCGCAACTCGCCGGGGTGAGCACGGCGCATGTCTGAAGAATCGGAATCTCAGCGTTCGGACGCGACCGGAGGGCAGAACACGCCGGCGGCGGCAGCACTGGCGCTCGGCGGCGCCAGCCGCGACAAGGCAGATTTGCTTCTCGACGAACAACGGGCAGTTCTCAGGAAGCAGGGGTTGCTTCTCGATCTTCAAATCGAGGATGCCCGCGAGCAACACGATTTGCATGTTTCGCATCTGCGCTTTCGCCGCTTCGGCGATTACGCGAAGGCCGCAATGGAAGCGACCGTCGCCATCTTCATTGCGCTGGTCGTTCTGGGCATCGGCGCGCTGATCTGGCAGGCACATGAGGCCGGCGGGCTTGTTGCCGAGCCGCTCAAGACGCCGCCGGATTTCGCCGCGAAGGGCCTCGACGGAACGGTCCTGTCGCAGCAGCTGCTCGATCGCCTCAACGCCATGGTCGAGGAGGCGAACGTTTATACCCTGCGTAAGCCGGACAGCATCGCGGGAAGCTGGGGCTCCAATGTCAAAGTCCAGATTCCCGACACCGGCATCTCAATCGACGAACTGTCGCAACTGCTGCGCGGATGGCTTGGCCACGAGACCCATGTGAGCGGGGAAGTTTATCGCACCGCCGACGGCATCGCGCTCACGGTTCGTGCCGGCACAAATCCGAGCCAAACTTTTGAGGGCCGTGAAGCCGATCTCGATGCGCTGATGGACAAGGCGGCAAACGCGCTCCTCAAGGAGACACAGCCTTTCGTTTTTACGGATTTGCTGGCGCGGCAAGGCGATCTGTCGGGCTCGCTCGCACTCAGCCGAAAGCTTACGGTGGTAGGACCCGCCTCCGATCGCTCGCTCGCTTACACCAACATGGCCAACATTTTGGCGACCGAAGGCAGGTTTCGCGATTCGATTGCGCCTTACGCGCGCGGTATCGCGCTCGCCCCGGACGATCCGATACCACTCTTTTTCGCCACCAATCCGGATGTTGCGCTCGACCACGGCGAAGCGTTTGCCATGCACGCTTCGTCGTCGGTGCATCTGTTTACGACCGCTTCGCTCGACGATTATCGCCCGGACGCGATCGCCGACCTCATCGCAAGTGCGCGATCCATGCTGGCACAGACACAGGGCGATTTCGCTGAGGCTGTCCGCAACGACAGGATCGCCGAGACGATCAGCTTTTCGGACTATGACGTGCAGGGAGCGGTGGTGACCGTGTCGGATCTTGCTCGCGATCACGATGTCGAGGCCGCACGCGCCATCCTGGCGGAGCATCCGCAATATTCCGACGGCCAGGCAGTCATTTGGATTGTCGATATCGAAGCGCAGTTACCGGTCACTTTCATCGACGCCGACATCGACGATTGGAAGGACGCGGCAGCGAGCCTTTCGGGCGCGGATCGCATGGCGTTGCGATCCGGCACGGTGAACGATGCGCGTCATACGCTGGTCTGGCCGTGGCTGACCTATGCCTGGGCCAGGACCGGCAACATTGCGAATGCCGAGGCGCTTGTGCGGATGACGCCGCTCGATTGCACGCGCTGTCTCGAGTTTCGTGGCCGCGTCGCGGAATTAAGCGGCGACGACGGCGCCGCCGCGCGCTGGTTCGCACGCGCGGCCGCGGACGCTCCCTCGCAACCCTTCGCGATGACGGATTGGGGCCAGATGTTGCTGCGTCAGGGCGATTTTGACGGCGCGATCGCGAAGTTTCGGCAAGCGACTGCCATCGGTCCGCACTTCGCCGATCCGCTGGAGATGTGGGGCGAGGCACTGATCCGCCAGAACCGCTCCGATCTCGCGCTGGCCAAATTCGCGGAAGCCGACAAATACGCACCCAATTGGGGCCGCCTGCATCTCAAATGGGGCGACGCGCTGCGCTGGTCCGGCGACAAGGCCGGCGCGCAAAAGCAGTTCGCCATGGCATCCGCGCTTGCGCTTTCCCCTGCCGACAAATCCGAACTTGGGAGAGCGATGCATGGCTGACGGCCAGGACGACATCGGCGCAAAAGTCGTCGGCCCCGATCCGCTGGGCGCGCGGCTTGCTCTCGACGCGGCGACGGCGGCGGAAGCGCGCGAATATTTGCGGCGGCAAAACGACATCGCGGCGCTGCAGATCGAAAACTTGCGCAAGCAGGACGAATACGAAACCTCGCATCTGCGCTGGCGGCGCTTCAACGATCAGATGCGCGGCGCGTTGCAGATGATGCTGGTGGCGCTCGGTCTCATGTTGGTGCTCGGGATCGGTGCCGCCATCTGGAACGCCGCCGGCGACAACGGACTCGCCATCGACGCCTTCGAGGTCCCGCCCGATCTTGCCGCAAAGGGGCTCACGGGCGAAGTCATCGCAGACAAAGTTCTGGACCGGCTCTCCCAGTTCCAGGCCAAAACCGGCTCGATGCGCGCGTCCGCGAGCTACGCCAATAATTGGGGCAACAACATCAAGGTGCAGATACCAAACACCGGTGTTTCCATCAGCGAGTTCAACCGCGCCCTGCACGAATGGCTGGGCCACGAGACGCGCATCAGCGGCGAAATCTATCGCACGCCCGACGGGCTGGCGATCCTGGCCCGTGCCGGCGATGAGAGCACGCCGGTCCTGAAAGGTAGCGAAGCCGATATCGATGCGTTGATCGACAAGGTGGCGCAGAGCATTTATCGCATTACGCAACCCTATCGTTATTCGGCATGGCTATCTGGGAACGGGCGCGACGCGGAAAGCACGGCAGAGCTTCAGAACATTGTTGCCACGGGCAATCCGCTGGAGCGGGCCTGGGCCTATAACGGCTTGGCCCACAACACGATCGCAACAGGTGACGTCGCCGGAGGTTCCGCCTTCCTCCGCAAGGCGATTGCGAGCGATCCATCCATCCTGCTTCCGCATTCCAACCTGGTCGGTGGCGAGACATATCTTGGACATGACGAGAACGCATTCGCCGCGGCCCAGGCGACGCTGAAGGTCGCCGAAGTCGGCGACGCCACGATGGATGAAGGCTCCTTCGCGCGGAATGTTCTCGTCGTACGGCTCACGCTGGCCGAACTCACCGGCGATAATCTGTCGGCTTTGGACTTCGCCAAAAAGCGGGAAGTCGCGAACGATGTCGAATTCTCCCGTGAAGACGAGGTGCTCGCTTGCGCGTTGCTGCGCGACATCGCCTGCTTCCGCGCGGTATCGGCGTCCCTTGAACCGACCTCCGATCCCGACATCCGCGAGCAGCGGATGAGCAGCCTCCAACAGGCCGATACCGCGCTGGAACGATGGAGCGGTGTGCTCAAGGCCGCTCCGGCTTTCCATGATGCAGTTCTGCATGGCCCACCAATAGACCGCGGGGTTCTGGCGCTGAGCGATGC